>DAOSVX010000001.1:0-39812 GCA_035379765.1 Bacilli bacterium
AAAAATAATACTTAATATAAAATAAATTATTAAAATAAAACAAAGTATCAAAAATAATTTAACATTTAATTTATAAATAAAAAACATAGACAACGATGCTAAAATAAAATCTAGAGAAAAAGTTATAAAAATTTTAGAAAAGAGATTTTTAATGTTATTTAACTCTCTTACTCTAGTAATTATTTCTCCAGTAGTTTTAGTTTTAACATACGATAGAGGAAGGTAAAATAAATGTTTTAAAAAAGGTAACACCATTTTTTCATCAATATTTTTATTTAATTTATTTTCGCAATTTATTCTTAAAAACTCAAAAACAATTTTTAAAAAAGTTATACTCAAAAATAAAAACGTAATACTTTTGAAATTAGTATCTAAATTATTTAAAATGATTTTAATATAAAAACTAGAAATAATACTAAAAACCATTAATAAAAAACTAATTAATATTATTGATATTACTAATTTTTTTTCTTTTATAAGTAATTCCCAAAACAAGTTTATTATAGTAGCAGGTTTTTGATATTTTGGTATTTTACTTTTTGGAATCATAACTAATAAAACTTTAGTCCATATTAAGTTAAATTCTTCTATTGATAAAGTCTTATAACCATACGCCGGATCCATTAACAAAACAGTTTTTTTAACTTTATCAATCTTATATATCACTACAAAATGAGTTAAATTATTTTTTAAAACAACATGGGCTATTACCGGTAATACTATGTTTTCATCTAAAATATTATCTATTTTATAACCATTAGCGTCAAAATTATATTTTCTTAAAGCTATAACTAAATGGTAAGCTGTTGTTCCTTCAGTATTAGTAAAAGTATCTTTTCTGATAGTTTCCATAGGAACATAACCATTATAATATTTTAAAATTGATGATATACATGCTGCTCCGCAGTCTTTAACATCCTCTTGTTTAGTAATATATTTTCTTTTCATTTCTTATCCTTTCTCTACTTACATATACCCTTTTAATTATTTATTTCCTTTTACAAAATAAAAAATACTTAGTAATTAAGTATTGAAATAAATAAACTAATATGCTAAAATATCTTTGTTCTTGGGGAATTAGCTCAGTTGGATTCAGAGCATCTGCCTTGCACGCAGAGGGTCAAGGGTTCGAGTCCCTTATTCTCCACCAATGAATATAAAAAGCAGTTTTTAAAACTGCTTTTTTTATTTTTACTAATATTTTTTTGGTTAACCTTGATGGGAACTATGGCTTGATCCTGGTCTTCGCAATAAAGGCTGATAAGGATATTTTTTGGCTGAGCAATCAGGTTGAACAGTAACTTCTGGTTCAACACTAGTATTAGCAACTAATTGATCTTTAAGGCTTTTTATTAATTCTCGAAGATTTGCTTCTCTATTTTCTAGCTCTATTATTTTGCTTTCTCTAAGTTGCCCTTCTTGAATCAATTGTTGTATATAAATATCAAGTTCCTCCATTTTAGCTCTTATAACTTGTAAACTTTTTTCGCGCAATTCTTTTATATCATGAAAATTTTGGAAAGAAATATATTCAGACATTGTTTTTCTTAATTCTGATTTATTCTTATAAGCTTTAACACCAAATAATGCTCCACCAACAACTCCTGCAATTGGTCCGGTTACTGAAAAATATTTTGGTAAAACATCTATCATAGTTGCATAATAACTAGGAGTACCAATTGCTAAAGCATCTAATAACCATAAAGCCACAGAAATGAATAAAACAATGATGGCTATAGAAATTGATTCAAGAGCAGCTTCCTTAAAAGCAAAATTATATCTAGCTATTTTATTACCATCTCTTTTTAATTGAGCTTTTTGAAACTCATAATCTTTGATTACTTCTTCATCTGCACTTTTTAACCTTAAAAGCCTGCTTCTTTCATTTTTTATTTTTTCTAATTCGGTTATTCGAGAAGCTATTTTCTTCTTATAAGCTTCTATTTCTGTTGATTCTTTTAACATAGTTACACTTCCTTTTAATAGTTATCTATTATAGCAAAAAGTTTAATAATGTCAACGACTACATTTTTTTATTTCCGCAAATAACCATTTATTTTCTTTACAAAATGGCATTCCCGCTGCTTTAGGATGACCTCCACCAGTACTGCATAAGCTTTTAGCAATTAAGAAAACATTAACATCTGGTCTAACAGTCCGAAAAGAAAAACTTCGACGCTTTTCATCAACTATTAATATATAATCTAATTCTGGATATTTCTTTGATAAAGCATTACCAACTTCACTACGATATTCTGTGGTAATTACTACTCCTACTTTCCTACCTTTAATATCCATTTTAATTAACTCTTCATCACACTTTTTAATATGATTAGCAATATATTCTTCGCGTACAGCTATCATATTCATTTCTTCTTTAGTAAATATATCACTACCAAGACTTTTAAATAAACCAATAAATTTATTAATAAACTTTTCATGCCCAATTAAAGATAATAAAATCGTTATTTTTCTGCCTAATAAAAAATGTTTAGAAGGATTATCACTTAGCCAATCTTCCTCAGATGTATCATTAGTTCTTACCGCATTTATATATACTTCTAATAACGGATTAGTTAGTATTTCATTACTAGGATAAAGCCCCAATAAATATTTATAAAATAAGCTGGCTGCCGATTCTTTTACACCATTAGTAGAAACTACTTCATTTATAAAACTATAATTTGAATTAATATCTGATTCATGATGATCAAAATGTTTTATTTTAACCTTTAAACCTTTATTTTTGTCAATATATAAAGCAGCATTACTATTAATAGGTAAATCAGTAATATAAATAGTTTGATATTTACTAGGATCAATTTCTTTAAGCACTGGTAAAATCTCAATCGGTTCACAAAAAATAATATCAATATCCTTTTCCATTAATCTTGCTAAAATAGCTGGAGACATTCCATCTATATCACTAGCATGAGAAATTATTAAATTCTTTCCACCAGAAATGATTTTTTCCATCTATATCACCTATTTCATTATAGCAAATAAAAAGACTCTTAAACAATCTTAATGAGTCCTCTTTCTAATTCTTCCAGTGCTCTACCCAATTCTCTTTTATTTTTATATTCACTATCTTTTAATTGAAAATGTTTTTCTTGTAACATTTCTTTACTTCTTTTAGAAGCTACATAGACTAGAATATATTTTGAGTCAACTAAGTTTAGCAATTTATCAATTGATGGATAAATCATAACTCTCACGTCCTTACAATTATATTTTACTAAACTTTTTATAATTTATATTGATTTTACAAAAAAATATACATTTATTTTACACAATTTCTTAAAGCATCTAAAATAACCACCATAGCCCAAGTATCTTGTTGACAATATTTTATTAAAGATTCTCTCCTTATTTCTAGTTCTTCTTTAGTTAAATGAGGATAATTAGCATATTCAACTATCGCTTCAGTACCATTTTGGACATCTAAAGTTTTATAAGATAAATCACTAAAAACTGGTAAAGTCTTTTTTATTGAGTAAGATCCACTAAAGCGATAATCATAATAATTTAATCTTTTAGCTTCTTCTTCATCAAAACCTAAAGTCATATATATATCTTTTTTGGTTTTTAAAATATCTATTAAATCAAACCCACGATCATATATTTTCATTAGATCTTTTTGATACTTAGGAAATATTTCTCCTAAACGTTTAATGCATTTCTTTTCAAAAGAAACATTTTGAGCAAATAAAGTACCTTTGCTGCCATCAATTAACTCTACTAATTTTTTAACTAACTCTTCTCTTTCGTCATTAAAACTATGAGCTAGAAAAACAAAGTTATCTTTTTCTTTATCACATTTACCTGGTTCATTTTCAATATGTAAGCTAAATTCAAATGGTGATTGTTCATAACACTTTTCTCCTTTAAATCTTGGTATAGGGCAAGGAAATGTTTCAAAATCCAAATGATATATTGGGTATTTTAAAGATTCAATAACTACTTTTAATTTTTCTTTATTAATATATGGCTTTTTAGTTATTAAAGCATTTCTTTCTATATGATGATTAGGATTTCTAATCCAGCTTTCGGGTATATCTAGCATATTTATATAACCTTCATTAATTAAATTTAAACCTTGATGATAATCCCCTTTTTCGTCTTTAAAACCATGTTGATTATCAATATAATTTAAAGATGAATTATATTCTGGTATCATAGAACCACATATTTTCTTAAAATACTTACATTCTGTTGGTTTCTTATACTCACAATAACAACCTAAATTAACTTCTTTTAAATTATTTTCTTTTAGATAACTTTCTAATAATATTCTATCTTTATCAATAATTGGTAACATTTCTTTAGTTAATTTAGTCATATCCATAAAAGTAATTATTTCATTACCATTTAAATCTGTTTCATATTCGCTTTTTCCATCATAGATATATTCATGATTTAAAACCGCTAGATAATAATTAAAATTAACTAACTTAGCTTCATTATGACTTTCTTTATATTCCCCTTCAATAATATATCTTTGAACACTTAAATCATAAACATATTTACCAATATCATATCTATCTAATAGTTTATTTCTTTTCTTAGTATATGTTTCTAACTCTTTATCAATAAAAGAATAATTAACTTCATCTTTTAGATATAAAATATTATCTTTTTTAACAAACAAAGAATATGGTTCTTTATTAAAAGTACCAACTTCCAGATATTTTTTACTCGTAGTTGCTTTTACTTCTATAATATTAATGCTTTTTTCCGTTTCATTATAAACATCAACATAACAAAGATATTTAATACCATTTAAACTAAAATCAAAACACTCTTGATTAAAAGTATTAGAAGATGATACCACTTTACCACCAAAGGTCTTTAAAACAGATGCAGCAGCTAATTCTTCTACTTTAGAATAATATGGTAACATAGCTTTTAATTGAGTATTTTCTACATCTATTAAATCCTCTTCATCTTCACTATACATCTTAGAAAATATTTCTTTTACTTTTTCTTCCTGTTCTTCTTTTAAATAATTCTCATACGAAATATCCGCATCTAAACGCTCTTTTTTAACTTCTTCTAATGCTATATATCTTCGGCATCTGGTATAATTAATAAAATTAGTTTTAGTTATTGCCATATAAAACCTCTATCTAAAATGGCATTTTCATATTACCATTTTTCATTTGTTTCATCATTTTTTTCATTTCTTCAAATTGTTTTAGTAGTCTGTTTATCTCTTCGACACTTCTACCACTACCAGCTGCTATTCTTTTTTTTCTCGTAAAGTTTAAACAGTTAGGATTTTTTCTTTCGTAAGGAGTCATAGAAAGAATAATAGCTTCAATATGAAGTAATTGTTTAGGATCAACATTAATATTATTTAAGCCCATATTACGAGCTCCAGGTATTAATTTAAGCAAATTTTCTAAAGGACCCATTTTTTTAATTTGTTTTAAATTAGTTAGAAAGTCTTCTAGATCATATTTACCTTTACGGATTTTTTTAGCTTGTTCTAAAGCTTCTTCTTTATCAATAACATCTTCTACTTTTGAAGCAATTGATAAAATATCACCCATACCCAAAATTCTTTCGGCCATTCTATCCGGATGAAATTCTGATAAGCCATCTAGTTTTTCCGAATCACCAACAAACTTAATTGGTACATTAGTTAAATGTCTTACTGATAGAGCTACACCACCTAAAGTATCACCATCTAATTTAGTTAAAATAGCTCCCGTTAGTTTTAGTTTTTCATTAAACCCATTTATAACATTTATAGCATCTTGACCCATCATCGCATCAATTACTAAAAGTATTTCATTTGGTTTAGTTAATTCATTTATTTTTACTAATTCCGCCATTAGTTTATCATCAATATGCAGTCTTCCTGCTGTATCAATAATAATATAATCTTTATCATTTCCTTTGGCATAATCTAAAGAAGCTAAAGCTATTTCTTCAGGACTTTTATCCTTTAAAGTAAAAACATCGATATCAATTTCTTTACCAATAGTTTGTAATTGATCTATA
Source organism: Bacilli bacterium (assembly GCA_035379765.1). Taxonomy (GTDB): domain Bacteria; phylum Bacillota_I; class Bacilli_A; order RF39; family UBA660; genus DAOSVX01. The sequence continues at coordinate 6,010 of DAOSVX010000001.1, forward strand.
GCAGCTGGACGATATATATCACAAGCTACTAATAATGGTTTTTTATGATATTTTTTACGTAAATAATTAGCTAATTTACCAGCTGTCGTAGTTTTGCCAGAGCCTTGAAGACCAGCTAACATAATGATAGTTGGTTTTTTATTAGTTTCTAAAGGAGCATACTCTTTCCCTAGTAAGTCTACTAATTCATCTTTAACTAATTTCATAAATAGTTCTTCTGGTTTTAAACTTTTACTTACTTCTAAACCTAAAGCTTTTTCTTTAACATTATTAACAAATTCTTTAGCCACTTGATAATTTACATCAGCTTCTAATAAAGCTATTCTAATTTCTCTAATAGCATCACTTATATTATCTTCAGTTATTCTACCCATGCCTTTAATATTTTTAAAAGCCTTAGATAGTTTATCTCCCATTGCTTCAAACATTATTTATCACCTACAATATTTCATTTATTTTTTCTAATAAGGATTCATCTTTAACAAGGTCATTAATCTTATTTTTCTTTTTATATAATTTTAGTTTACTTTCGTAATCTGCCAATTTATCATTAATATTTTTAAGTCTTTTAAAAATGGCATTACGACTTATTTGATTATTTAAAGCAATTTCTTGTAAACTTAAATCATTAAAATAGTAATCTTCAAAATCATTTTGTTCTTTAGAAGTTAATAAACTTTTATATAAATCATATAAATCAATTAAATATATATTTGTTTTCATCTACATCATATCCTTAAATAAACCATATATATAGTTTTCTATATCAAATGGTTTTAAATCAGTCATTTTTTCTCCTAAACCAATAAACTTTACAGGTATATTAGTTTCTTCTTTTATAGCTAGGACTATACCACCTTTAGCAGTACCATCTAATTTAGTTAATACTATTCCCGTTATATTAGTTATTTCTTTAAAAGAGATAGCTTGTTTTATACCATTTTGACCAGTAGTGGCATCTATTACTAAAAGGGTTTCTTCTGGAGCATTAGGAATAATAGTTCCAATTACTTTATTAATTTTTTCTAATTCTTTCATTAAATTAGCTTTATTTTGGAGTCTTCCGGCTGTATCAATTAAAACTATATCTACTTTTTCTTTGACGGCTTCTTTTAATCCATCAAATATTAATCCCGCTGGATCACTATTTTCTTTACCAAAGAATAAACTTTTAGTTTTATCAGCCCAGATCTTTAATTGCTCAGTAGCTCCAGCTCTAAAAGTGTCCCCTGCAATCATCATTACTTTTTTACCAGCACTCGTGTATTTATAAGCTAATTTACCTATAGTAGTAGTCTTACCTACTCCATTAACTCCAACCATTAATATTACCGTTGGACCATTTTCATTCATTTTAATTTTATCAGATAAAGATTCATTATTAACATAGATAATAAATAGTTCATCAACAATTACTTCTTTTAATTCTTCGGGATTATCTATTTTTTCTTGTTTTACTCTTATTTTTAACTTTTCAATAAAATTCATAACAGTTTTAACACCAATATCAGCCATAATCAAAATATCTTCTAGTTCTTCAAAGTATTCATCATTAACTTTAGTATATTTAATACCTAAAACATTTAATTTAGAAACAAATTCTTCCCTAGTTTTTTCTAAACCTTCTTCATAAACTTTTAAGTCTTCATTATTTTGATTAGATTTTTTTAAGATGTTTTTTAATTTATCAAAAATACCCATATAATCACCTCTTAAATTATAACAATTTTAAACTTTTTTAACAACTGAATAGACTTTTTTTTATAAATGTAGTATAATCACTTTAGTTTTAAACTTTTAATTTGTAACAAGAAAAGAGGAATTTTATGAAATTTACAAATGATACGACTTCTGTCGTTGCTTTAGGTGGTTTAGGCGAAGTCGGAAAAAACATGTATTTAGTATGTCATAATGATGAAATAATAATTATTGATGCGGGAGTTATGTTCCCTGAAGATAGTTTATTAGGAATTGATTATGTTATTCAAGATATTAGTTTTTTAAAACAAAATGAAAAAAAAATAAAATGTTTAATTATTACTCATGGTCATGAAGATCATATTGGTGGTATACCATTTTTATTACAAAGTGTTAATATACCTAAAATATATGCTTCTAAAATAGCTACTGATTTAATTACTAAAAAATTAGTAGAACGTAATATTAATTATAATAATATGGAAATACTTGATAAGAATACAATAATTAAAACTAGAAGATTTAGAATTAGTACAGTTATAATGACTCACTCTATTCCAGATGCTTTTGGGCTTATTATTGAAACACCTCAAGGAACTATTGTGGAAACCGGAGATTTCAAATTTGATTTAACTCCTGTTGGACCAATGGCTGAACTAGATAAGTTAGTTGAAGCTTCTAAAAGAGGCGTTAAACTTTTAATGAGTGATTCTACTAATGCTTTAGTTCCCGGTTTTTCTAAGAGTGAAAGCATTGTTGATACAGCTTTAAATGATATCTTTGCTAAACATTTAGGAAGAATTATTATTGCTACTTTCGCTTCTAATATCTATCGTTTACAACATATAATTGAAACCTGTAAGAAAAACAATCGAAAAATAGTTACCTTTGGGCGTAGTATGGAAAATGCAATTAATATCGCTATTAAAAATAATTTAATAACTGATGAATCAATATTTATTGATATAAATACTGCTAACAATTTAAAAAAGAATGAAGTGTGTATATTATGTACCGGTAGTCAAGGAGAACCTTTAGCAGCTTTATCAAGAATTGCTAACGGGACTTTTAAACAGATTAATTTGTTAGATGATGATTTAGTTATCTTTTCATCTAGTCCAATACCTGGTAATGCTCATTCTATTAATAGAATTATTAATAAATTGTACTTAAAAGGTGTTCAAGTATACACCAATGAAAGTCAAAGTGATATTCATACTTCAGGGCATGCTAAGATGGAAGACTTAAAATTGATGTTAAGATTAGTTAAACCTGAGTATTTTATGCCTATGCATGGTGAATATAGAATGTTAAAACAACATGCTGATTTGGCAGTATTATGTGATGTGCCAAGAGATCATACTTTTATTTTAAAAAATGGTGATGTTTTAACTTTAACTAAAGATAAAGTAGAACAAACAGGTTCTGTCCAAGCTGGTGATGTTTATGTTGATGGATCTAGAGTTGGTGATGTCGGTAGTGCTGTTATAAAAGATCGTAAATTAATGAGTCGAGATGGTATTTTAGTAACTATTTTAAATATTGATCCTATTAGAAGAAAATTAATAATTAAACCAAATATTACGACAAGAGGATTTATCCTAGTTAATGAAAATGCTGAACTAATTAAAAAGATCGAAGATAAAGTAACAGAAATAGTTAATAAGGCTTTAGATAATAAATCTTATAACTTTGTGGATTTAAAAAACCAAATTATTTTAGAATTACTGCCTTTCTTAAATGAATTAACTGGTAGGAGACCAATTGTTCTTCCCGTTATTATGGAAGTAAAAGAAAGCAACTAAAAAGGATATTAAATAAAAATATCCTTTTTGTTTTTTTAAATTTTTTTGGTTATTATATCTTTTCTATCAATTTTCTTATACATTTTTTGTTTAAACAAAAAACTATTTGCATGCCCTGCATGAGCTACAAAACTATTCCATTCTAATAGCATTTTATGTTCATTTAATCTTTCTATTGAATTAAGTTTATTCCACAATTTTATTTTCTTTTTTATTTGTTTCTTTGACCTAATTTTTAATAATTTATGGGTTTCATATATTATATAACCACAAAAATTAATTCCTAATTTGTTTGGGTAATATTTGCTCTTTTTATTTAATTCTACTTTTAATCTTGTTTTTAAAAATTCTTCTATTATCCCCATTATCTTTTTTGCTTCTTCTTTAGATTCTAGTAAAATAACAAAATCATCCATATACCTAACATAATATTTTATCTTTTGTTGTTCTTTTATATAATGATCTAAAACATCTAAATATATATTAGCAAAATACTGACTTGTGTAATTTCCAATTGGTATACCTTTATTTTCATCAGCAAATATAAATTTTTTTGTTAAAACCAATAATTTTTTGTCACTTATCATATTTAACATAATATTTAATAAAATAGTTTTATCGATATTATGAAAAAAACCTTTTATATCGCATTTCAATATATAGTATTTATTGTATCTGCGTTTCATTTGTTGCATATATTTTTGAACTTTTGCAACTGCACTATGGGTTCCTCTATTGTCAATACAAGCAAATGTATCCGATATAAATCTTTGCATAACATAAGGCTTTATAAATTCATAAATGTACCATTGCTGAACTATTCTGTCCCTTAATGGTAAAGCTTTAATAACCCTTTCTTTCGGTTCATTTATAACAAATGTTTTGTATTCTCCCATTTGATATATTCCCTTTTTTAATTGGTTAATTATATTCCATAAATTAGTTTCCAAATCTATACTAAAAATTAACACCTCCTTCTTTTTCGTTTTATTTTTTATTGACCTTTCGTAAGCTTGTAACATTTTTTCATACGTTAAATTTTTATAAAACAAGTTTTTTATTGTTTTAGACATGAATTTATCCACCCACCTAGTAAGTTACATATATTCATTATTTTTTTACTCCATGCCGCATAGTTTTTAATATTAATATACTTCCTTTTTTTTGAAACTCTTATTAAAACTTTAAGCATTTTTAATGATACATCCAGCTCACTCAGTACTCTTATTCTGCTCTTCGTGTCTCTTGATTTTTGAGCTCTTATTATTAGTTTCATCCCATCATAAGTGTTATTTTTTATTTGCACACAAATGTTATTCTTTTCTATCTTCGGATACTTAACTAATATACTTTCAGTATAATATATTAACTCTAAATATTGCTTATATATAAGTAAATCTTCCAAATTATACATTAAGTACTTCTTTTAATTCTTTTAATAACTTTAACGCTTTTAAAGGTGTTGTGTTATCTATATCTAAATTTTTTATTTTATTTAATAAATTTCTTTTTGCTTGTTCCACATCAATTTTATCTATTATTTCTACAACTAAATTTAAATTTTCAAATATATTCGTATATTTTTCAATAGAATTAGTTGGAAACCCACATTTTACAACTTCGTCATTCAGTTTAGTTAATTTTAAGGTGGTTATTTTATTTATATTCTTGGCATCTTCATCCAAAAATAAATAAAAATTCCCACATTTAAACAAATAGTATTTACTATTATCTATTTGTTTTAATTCTAAATATTTTTTATATAATTTACCCATTTTTTCTCCTCTTTTTATTCTTTTTGATAGAAAAAAGGTAGTATTGTATATACTATTCCCTATTTTCCATAAAATTTCATTTTCGCCATTTTGTTACTCATATAATTTTATTATTAATGTTTTAGTTCTCTTAAAGAACGGGAACTAAACTTTTACTATAAACATTTCACTATAATATCCTTGAATATTATAACCTGAATGAAGAATTTCTTATATATAGTAATCTCACAACACAAGACCGCGCCACGATATGTTGCTGTTCGCGTTCCCGTTCGTATTGTTGAGATTGAACCCACCGGCCCCTACACCGTTGTTATAGTTGCCTCCACGTATGAACCATGGATTAGTCGCATTGACAAAAAGTTTTTTACAGCTAGTCCCCAGCAATTTAACACATTTGTGTATAAATCTCTATAATAAGCACCATCTCTATTCTTTATCTATACGAGCCCCAAAAAAGTGTGGGGCTCGTATGTTCTCATACTTTTTTTGTTTTACTACTTTGTTTTCTTCTTGTTTCTAATTTCTACGTTCAGAGTAATCTTAGGCTTCGCCTAAGAAGTCAACACAAGACCGCGCCACGATATGCTGCTGTTCGCGCGCCCGTGCGTAATGTTGAGACTGAACCCACCGTCCCCCACACCGTCGCCATAGTAGCCTCCACGCAGGAACCATGGATTACGCGCAGTGACAAAATTATTCCAGTCTTTATACCAGTAATTTGTCTCTCCTAAGGCTTCTCCTAGATTACTTGTATTACTCTGCCAACTTGTGGTTATATATAATTTATAATATTTGCTATTAGGATAATCTAGTCCGGTGGTATTACTTGTTATACCTGAATCACATCCTGTATATGTTGGATCTCCATATATTCCCTTATACCCACTGTGATATATGTTACATCTACCGGAATATAAATTAGATGATGCATCTGTATATACTCCCATTTGATATTCCCATGCTCCTCCACTCATATCAAATATGCCATATATATTCCCGGTTGTACTTTGGGGATATGAGCTTACTCCACTTCCATAAGCTATTTCACAACTGGATGTTGCTGCAGCATTTGCAGCACTTGCTCCACATCCGGTTGTATAGTTACTATTATTGTTTATTCTTATCTCATCGTTTATTCCATATTCGGAATAACTTAAATATACTACTGCTCCCCAGTCTACATTCTTACTCATTCTACTCTCTGCACTTATTCCATAAATTGAGTCTGTTCCAAATTTTAATGATGTTATAAATTCTGTCGATACATTTTGATTTCTTAATGATGCGACATTTGGTTTTATGGTTGGGCTTACATCTGTACAGTTAGCTTCACTTGGACTTGTTGCACATGTACTTCCTGCTAACGGTGTTGTTTCAAATTTTCCTACCCAGATTCCATTTAATTCTATTCCATTATATGTGAAAGCGGGATGAGTTAACTCTGTTCCATTAGTACTTCCTGTACTTTTGGTTGTATAGGCGTTTTCAAATGTTATACTTATACTTTGAGGACAATTCGCTGTACAAGTTGTATCATCACTATATGTTGCTGCTGTTCCATCTACATTAAATAAGGTATATCTATATCTTGGTATCCATACTAAATATGCTAAGATATCTGCTTCGGCTACTGTTACTCCATTATTTGTTTCATAGTATGTTCTCGTCTCAGTTCCACTTTCTTTTACTAATACTACATTAGCCCATTGTTTATTTTCATAGCTATACCAACTACTACTCGTTGGGCTTACTGTTGTTACTGTTCCATCATTTCCTATTGTTACAGCGATCATTCCCGTAGAAATTCTTGGGTAAGCTCCATTTAAGATACTTTCTTTATACACGCTATAACTTGCTATTAATCCTGAACAGCCATCAAACCCTGATGTTTCTGTTTGCAGTGTGGTATCTACTTCTACTCCTCCTAATGTACTTCCTGTTACTGAGTTCTTACCATTTGTATACCATATTACATTGGTATCTCCTATTAATACTGAGCCTTTATAACTACTACTAAAGCTTTTATCGACATATCCTGCTGCTTCTAGATATTCGATACTATAGCAATAGCCACTTTCTGTACTTCTGGTTAAATCATTATTTAATAAATCATCAGCATAAGCTGATTTAGCTGCTTTACCGATATTCTCGGCTTCTATCTCAAAAGCATTAGCTTTAGCATTATCCATCATTTTTAAGACACTTGGGACTGCTAGAAGAACAAGAACTGCTAGTATGACTATAACTGCTAATAATTCTACTAATGTAAAACCCTGCTTTTTTTTCATCCTCGTCTCCTCCTTTCTTTTTTATTATACTTTTTCAATTGCTGGTTTGTCAACTATGCATTCAAAAAAAGCACCAAGTGCTTTTTATTTGGCTTCTTCTTGAGCTCTAGTTTCTCTAATAACTATTATTTTTATAGTACCTGGGTATTGCATTTCTTTTTCTATTTTTTCTTTCATTTCCCGAGCTATTTTATAACTAGTTACATCATCTACATCTTCTGGTTTAACTATAACTCTAACTTCTCTACCAGCTTGCATTGCATAAGTTTTTTCTACTCCTTCATAAGAATTACCAATGCTTTCTAGTTGTTCTAATCTCTTAACATAGTTTTCTAATGAATCATTTCTAGCTCCTGGTCTAGAAGCACTTAAGGTATCAGCAATTTGTACTAATACAGCAATTACTGAACTAGGTTCTTTATCACCATGATGAGACAATATAGCATTTAATACTACTTCATCTTCGCCATAACGACGAGCTATTTCTTCTCCTATTTCAACATGGCTTCCTTCAATTTCGGTATCAATTGCTTTTCCTATATCATGAAGCAATCCAGCCCTTTTAGCTATAGTAACATTTTCACCTAATTCACTAGCCATAATACCAGCTAAATTAGCTACTTCTTTAGAATGCATTAAAGCATTTTGCCCATAACTAGTTCTAAATTTTAATTTCCCAATTAAATTTACTAGTTCCGGATCTACTTTCGTAATCCCTAATTCATATAAAGCTTCTGTACCTATTTCGGTAACTTTGGTATTCATGTCTTTACAGACTTTATCATATAATTCTTCAATACGAGAGGGATGAATTCTCCCATCTTTAATTAAAGATTCAATAGTTACTTTAGCTATTTCTCTACGGAATGGATCAAATGAAGAAATAACAATGGCCTCGGGGGTATCATCAATTATTAAATCTACTCCTGTTACCGCTTCAATGGTCCTTATGTTTCTTCCTTCGCGACCAATTAAGCGCCCTTTCATTTCATCATTTGGTAAATCAATTACACTAACTGTTTGTTCTGTGGTAACATCATTAGCATATCTTTGCATGCTACTAACTAACATATTTTTGGCTTTTTTATCAACCTCTAATTTTGCTTCGCTTTCTTTTTCTTTAATATAAGAAGCGATTTCTTTTGCCATCTCACCTTCAACCCGTTTTAATATCATGTCATGAGCTTCTTTTTTAGAGACTTTGGCAACACCCTCTAAAACTTTAATTTCTTCCTTCAACAATTCATCCATTTTAGCTTCTTTTTTTTGGACTTCTTTTTGCATATTACTTAAATTATCATCTTTTTGATTTAAAAGATTATCTCTATTTTGAAGCATTTCTTCACGTTTATCTAAATTTTTCTCACGTTGCATTAATCTATCTTCATTTGATTTTAGTTCATTCTTTTTTTCTCTAATTTCCTTTTCGGCTTCTTGCTTTAATTTATAAGACTCTTCTTTTAATTCTAAAATACTATCACGCTTATATTTATCAGCTTCTTTTTTAGCCTCAGATAATAATTTTTCCACTTTTCTATCAGTTTGCTTACGACTTACAACAAATATCGTCGCTGTAACTCCTCCGCCAACTGCCAATCCAATTATTGAAGTTAAAATGGAGAAAGTATTAAATACCATACTAATTCTCCTCCATTTATTTATTTATAAACATTTAACTTTTTTTAAACATCTACAAATTAATTATATCTTTTTTTAAGTGCAAAATCAATCATAAAAAGATACTATTTTGTAGTATCTTTTTCTTTAGTACTATTAATATTATAATGAGCACGAACTTTACTTTCTATCTCATCTTTTAACTTTTTATTATCTTTTAACAACTGTTTTACGTTTTCTTTACCTTGACCTATTTTTTCACCTTTATAAGAATACCAAGCCCCACTTTTCTCTATAACATTTATATCGCTTGCCAAATCAACTAATTCACCTTCACGGCTTACGCCTTCCCCATATATTATATCGACAATTGCTGTTCTAAATGGTGGAGCAACTTTATTTTTAACGACTTTTACTACCGTTCTGTTTCCAACCACTCCGCTCTCATTTTTAATTTGCTCAGCTCTCCTAATATCAAGTCTAATTGTTGAATAAAATTTTAAAGCTCTTCCCCCAGGAGTAGTTTCGGGATTGCCAAACATAACTCCTACTTTTTCTCTTAATTGATTTATAAAAATAGCTGTTGTTTGGGTTTTGCTAATAGTTCCTGATAGCTTACGTAAAGCTTGACTCATTAATCTGGCTTGAAGCCCAACATGGGAATCACCCATTTCCCCCTCAATTTCAGCTTGGGGAACTAAAGCAGCCACGGAATCAATAACAATTGTATTAACTGCTTCGCTTCTAACTAATGCTTCACATATTTCTAAAGCTTGTTCTCCTGTATCTGGCTGAGAAAGCAACAGTTCATCTATATTAACTCCCAAAGCTTTAGCATACTTAGGATCTAAAGCATGTTCAGCATCTATAAATGCTGCCCTTCCACCAGCTTTTTGAGTTTCAGCTATAGCTTGCAAAGCAAAAGTTGTTTTTCCACTAGATTCAGGTCCAAATATTTCCACTATTCGTCCTTTGGGATATCCTCCTACTCCTAAAGCAATATCTAATGTTAAACTTCCTGAAGAAGTTACATCTATATCTAAATGTTCTTTTGCTCCCAATTTCATTATGGCTCCTTTGCCAAATTGTTTTTCAATATCTAGCATTACTTGTTCTAATGCTTTATCTTTATCTTTAATGTCTTTTGTAACTTTCATAAATGCTTTTCCTCCTTATGGTATTTATGTCTTACAAGATAATTTTAATATAATATTTTTAGTTTGTCAATATGTTTTTCAAACATTTGTTTGTTATATATTTTTGATCAAAAGAAAGGAAATTGCTAAGCAATTTCCTTGTTTTAAAGCACTATATTTTACTAATTTTATTTTTCCGCAAAAATGAAATCTTTATTAGCAATAAAATATTGACACCCTGATACTACTGATAATACTGTTGCCACAAAAATTAATAACTCAGCCACTCTAATATTCCATAATTCAAATGGTAAATTGGAAAAGAGTAATAAAGAAATACCTATCATCATACAAACGGTTTTTACTTTGCCAAGCCAACCAGCAGCTATTACTTTGCCTTTACCTGCTGAAGCCATTCTTACCGAGTCAACTACTATATCTCTAGTAACAATAACCACTGGAATTATAACCGAAATATAACCATTAACAGCTAGAACTATTAATACTCCGTTAACTAATATTTTATCAGCTATCGCATCCATTATTTTCCCAAAATCTGTTACTATTCCTCTTTTACGAGCGATGTTACCATCTAAGAAGTCCGAAAAGGAAGCAATCATAAAAACTATCCCGGCTATTATATATTTTAAATTCAAAGCTATTTTAGAAGCAATATAATAGGTAGGAAATTCAACTCCTACTTGATAAAAAGGAAACACTAATAATATTAAAAGTAATATTGCCAATATAATTCTTGTAATAGTTATCTTATTTGGTAAATTCATTTTCCACTCCTTAATTTATTCCTGCTATAGTAGCTATATTATTACCAATAGTAATTTGTCTTATAGACCAATATATAGCTATAGCCACTATTAAACCAATTATAATATAAATTAAAATAAACTTTAAACTTTGGTGTTTGCTTTTTATATTAGTATAAGGAGACTTTACTTTATCATCCTCTTTTGCTTCACTGTTTTTTTCTTGAACAGCTTTTTCAATAGCTTTTAAAGGTATTTTAGAAGTATACTCAAATAAATATTCATTAAAAACATCAATTACCTTTTCAGGATCTAATCCTAAATATTTAGCATATTTTCTAATATATTCTTTTAAAATAAAAATATCTTTAAAACTACCAATGTTACCATTTTCAATATTCTCTAATATAATAACTTTAATACTTAAATCTTCGGATGCTTCTTCAATAGAAACACTATTTTTTTCTCTTGCTGAAGCAAGCATTTGGCCAATTTCGTTCAAGAAATTCAACTCCTTTTAAAATAAAATAAATAATATCTTATAAGCCACGTTCTGTACCTATTTCTAGGCGGCAAATATTTATCTACTATTACTAGTTTCTTATATAAGTTTTTTATTCCTTATATAAAAACTCCCCTACCTAATTTGGGTTTCTCACTCGCGGGGTTTACCACGTTCCACTATTAAAGTTTCCTCTAACACTCGTCTCTTTGGCACTTTTATATCTAATTTAACCATTTGAGGTTATTTCGAAGCCGTTAGTTAAACTACCAGTGGTTATCCCACTGCGCGAACACTACAACCATTACAGGATTGTGTGAGCATGGACTTTCCTCTGCACAAAAATTTATGCAGCATTTGCCCAGATATTATTCTTTTTCACCGAATACAACTTTCTCAAGTTGAGAAATTCTTCTAAGAAGGTCAACATTAGAAGGATTAGACTCACTACTTGGCTTTGCTTCTAAATCTTCTTTTATTCTACGTAGTTCAGCTTTTAATTTACTATTATCTTCAGTCATATTTCTAATGTCATTTTCATATTTTTTAATAATATTAGCAAATTCCGTATAATCACGTATAACCATATCTAAAAATTTATCCACTTCTTGAGGACGATATCCCCTAGCATCAATTTTAAAATCTTTTTCTAGTATTTCCTTTGGTGTTAAAAAAATTCGATCATTATACATAATTAAAATCCCTTCTTACGAAGATAATTATATACTATATTAGCTTTTAAAGTCAAGAAAGAGTAACAAAAGCAAAACTAGATTTTTATCTCATTATATAGTATAATTTTTAAAGGTGATGATATGAATTATCCAAACAATCTAAAAAGAGACTACAAAAAAAACATTTCTCACCGTAATAGAGGTATGGATTTAGAATGTTCTATTAATAAATCTAATGAATATTACTTAAGTATCAATAGAGCTGTTATCTACAAAAAACCTACTCCTATTGGTTTAGTAGATGTTAAGTATTGTGACAATAAAAAACAAATTAATAAAGCTTACTTTAAATGTCCTTCTACTTTAGATTATAATGGTATTTATAAAGGAAAATATATTGAGTTTGAAGCAAAAGAAACTATTTCTAAAACTTCATTTCCTCTATCTAACATTCATCCCCATCAATTAAAGCATTTAAAATTAATCATAGAACATGGTGGCATAGGTTTTTTAATATTAAAAATGAACAACATTATATATTTAATAAAAGGTGAAGATTTAATAAATTTTATTGATAATAATAAAAGAAAATCTTTACCACTAAAACTTTTAGAAGAAAAAGCTTATGTAATAAAGGAAAGAATAAATCCTTCTTTAGATTATTTAAGTATTGTAGATAAAATTTATTTTAAGGAGTAATAGATGAAAAAAATAAAGAAAGTAAATAAAAAAACTACCAAAAAACCCAGAAAAAAAATAGATAAGACCTCAATGGCTGTTAATAAAGCTTTAAATAAAATTAAAAAAAGCATCCAAGTTTGGAAAGACAAAAGAAAACTAAAAGGTAAAAAGAACAAATCTTTAGTATTAATAATAATTATGTACCTAGTAATAGCTTTATTTGGTATTTGTGTAGCTAGTGGTATATATGTAATTTTTTCTTCGCCAGAATTTGATGGTGAAAGTTTATATAACAAAGAAGCTACTATTTTATATGATAAAAATGGTGATGAGTTTGCTAAAATCGGTATGGAAAAAAGAGAACTTGTTACATATGATGAATTACCAGAAGTTTTAATAGATGCTATTATCGCTACTGAAGATTCTCGATTTTTCCAACATAATGGTTTTGATATAGCTAGATTTACAAAAGCTTTTCTTGGTCAAATAACTGGTAATTCTAGTGCCGGTGGTGGATCTACTCTTTCCATGCAAGTTGTTAAAAACACTTTTACTGATCCTAATGCTGTTAGTGGTTTAAAAGGTATAATAAGAAAAGCTACTGATATATACATGGCAGTATTTAAATTAGAAAAAAATTATACTAAAGAACAAATAATTGAATTTTATGTTAATGCTCCTTGGTTAGGAAATAATTCTTGGGGAGTTGAACAAGCAAGTCAAACTTATTTTGGTAAATCAGTTAAAGACTTAACTCTTACTGAAGCCGCTATCATAGCTGGTATGTTCCAAGCCCCAGCTTCTTATAATCCTTTTAGTAGTATTGAATTAACTACTCAAAGAAGAAATCAGGTATTAAACCTCATGGTTAGACATGGTTATATAACTGAAGAAGAAGCTGAAAAAGCCAAAAGTATTTCCGTCGAATCACTTATAACTGATCAAACTAGTCAAAGTGAATATCAAGCTTTAATTGATACTGTTGTTTCAGAAGTACAAGAAAGAACAGGATATGATGCTTATTATACGCCAATGGAAATATATACTACTTTTGATTTAGAACAACAAGATGCTGTTAATGGCATTATGAATAGTGAAACTTATACTTTTGTTAATGATGTTGTTCAAATGGGAATAGCTGTAACTAGCGTAGAAGATGGTTCAATTACAGCTATTGGAGCTGGGAGAAATCGTGTCGGGGAAAGACAATTTAATTTTGCTACTCAAATTAATAGACAAATTGGCTCAACAGCAAAACCATTATTTGATTATGGTCCTTTAATTGAATATAATGATGCCTCTACTTATACTCCATTCTTTGATGAAAAATATACTTATTCTAATGGAGCAAGCGTTTATGATTCAGATCGAAAATATTTAGGTTTAATAACTATGCGTTTAGCCTTGGCTAGAAGTAGAAATATTCCCGCTTTACAAGCTTTTCAACAGGTTGATAAAGATAAAATAGCTGAATTTGTTCATGCTTGTGGAGTGGATTACGGCGACACTTTATACGAATCAGCCGCCTTAGGAGCATTCAATGGTATGAGTCCATTAGAAATGTCTGCAGCATATGCTACATTTGCTAGAGGTGGTTATTATATTGAACCATATTCTTATACTAAAATCGTTATAAAAGAATCTGAAGAAGTAATTGAATATAAACCGGTCAAAACCAAAGCCATGAGTAAAGAAACTGCTTTCATGATTAATTATATGTTAGGTTATGCAGTTGATCGTGGTATTATTGGCTCTGTTTATGTAAAAGGAACTGATGTAGCTGCCAAAACTGGTACATCAACTATAGACAAAGCTGCTACTCAAAAATATGATATTCCTTCATCAGCCATTATGGATAGTTGGGTTTCTGTTTACTCTCCAGACTACTCATTCTCTATTTGGTATGGCTATGAAAAATTATCTAGTGACAATTATTTAACTATGAGGGCAGCAAGCAAAGTAAGAAGTAAAGTTGCTAGAATATTAGTAAGTTCATTATTTGAAAAAAATAGTCGATTCCCTAGTGGCGGTGCTGTTACAAAAATAAGTGTTGAATTAGAAACTTTACCAGCCAAACTAGCTAGTGCTAATACTCCAAGTGATTTAATAACTGTGGAATATTTTAAAAAAGGTACTGAACCAACAGAAACATCAACTAGATTTAGTACTTTAAATAATCCTACTAATTTAAAAGCTTCATATAGTACTGGAACAATTAAAATAACCTGGGATAAAATAGCTACTCCGGATGCTATTGATACTAATTATTTACAAAATTACTTTAATACCTATTATGGCGATTGGGCCGAAGATTATTATCAAGAAAGATTAGAATATAACAGTGCCAATATTGGTATTAATGGTTATGAAGTCTATTTAAAGGATAGTAGCGGCAATCTTACTCATTTAGGATTTACAACTAATAATTATTATAACTATACAGCAAGTAATACTAATACAAATTATACTTTTGTGGTTAAATCAGCCTACTCTATATTTAAAGATAATATTAGTAGCGGCGTTGAAGTAAAAGCTAATCCTTATGAGTTAACTCTTATAGTAAACATAACCATGGATGAACCAACTACTACTATTACTAAAGAAGATACTTTAAGTTATTATGAAGATCCAGCCAATCCTTTTATAGTTTATGTAAATAGTGTTCCAACTAGTGATTATACATTCACCAAAAAGATTTATAAAGTTGTTGATACAGTAGAAACCGAAGTAACTAGCATTCCTAAAAATAGTGTAGCTAACTATATAATTAGGTATTCTGTTATATATAATAACAAAACATATACAGCATCCAGAAAAGTAAATATTGTTGAATAAACAAAAAGCATCTTAATTAAGATGCTTTTTTAGATAATTACAATTTTCTTTTAATAAACATTCATTACACTTAGGCTTTTTACTTTTACATATATATCTACCAAACAATACTAATTGATGGTGTAGCCTAGATAGTTTTTCTTTAGGAAAAAGTTTATTTAAACTTTCTTCTACTTCTTTCGGAGTAGCAGTTTCTTTAGCTAACCCCAACCTCTTAGATACTCTTTCTACATGGGTATCTACTGCTATAACTGGTTCATTAAACAAATTAGCTATTACAACATTACAAACTTTTCTTCCTACTCCTGGTAAACTTTCTAAATAGTTCCTATTATTAGGTACTATGCCATTGTAATCTTTAACCAATCTTCGAGAAACTTCTATAATATATATACTTTTTCTTCTAAAAGTTCCTATTGATTTAATTGTTTTTTCAATATCTTCTTTTTTTGCATCAGCTAGAGAAAATATATCATACTTTTTAAATAACACTTTCGTAACTTCATTTACTCTTTTGTCAGTAGTCTGAGCACTTAATACAGTAGCTATTAATAGTTCGTAATCTTTTTGATATTTTAACTCACAAATAGGATTGGGTATCATCTTATCAAGAGCATTAATAATATTATTTATCTTCTTCATCTAACCAATTATAATCAAACAAAGTTTTATCTAAATCAACATTTCTTTTAACAAGATGATTCTTAACATCTTCCATATTTTTAAATCCTTTTTTACCCCATTCATATATTATCTTATCAATGTATCTCAAACTACGAACATTATTATAAGTTGCTTCTTTTAGAGCGCCAATTATGAGTTCTTCATTAATGCTTTTTTCTAACCAAGCATTAATAATTTCATACTCCATTGGCGATAATGTCCTGCCAAATTCTTTTTCAAAAGTCTCAAAAATACTTTTAGAATTATTCTTAGTTTCTAGCTCCCCTACTGAGTCCATTATTAGATTATCTATTTGCTCTAAACTAATAAATTCTCTTATTTTGCCATTTTCATCTTTTTTATTAACTATCTTAATTAACTTTTTATTATTTAAAGAACTAAATATTGATAATATCTCTTCATTAGAATATCCTAAATCATTATTAATTTCTTCTAAATTTAAAGTTTTTTCACTTAAATTATTAAAATAAATAAGTAATATTAATTCATCTATAGTTACATTGGATTTTCTAAGCACTCTTAAAAACCATGGTGAAACACTATAATTCTTGCCATTTATATATTTTATTAAACTCTTATTACTCATTTAACCACTTCTCTTTATTTAAAATAATATACTTTATTATTTCTTTTTGATTGTTTTTTACTTTTTTATCTAAAATAGCTGTTTTTATATCTTCTAAAATTAGTTTTATTTTATTAGAAGGTTTTATTTCTAAAACACTAGCTATTTTATCTCCCTTTATAGATATATCACTATAATCATGAATAGGCATTAACTTATACAGTTTATTAATAATCTTTTTACTAATACCTAAAATATCTCCTGCTATATAAGTATAATATAAATTATATTTAAATAAAATATTAGTATCTATTTTACCATATTTTATTATTTCTTTAATTATTTTTATACTCTTTTGTTCTTGATTAGTAAAAGGATAGTTATTAGAGAAATTAATTTGCGCCCAAATACCTAATAAATCGTCGGTTTTTATAATATTGTCATACTCTATTTCTAATATTTGATCTAAGTTTATTTCTTTAATAAAATTTAATCCTTTTTGATAATTATTAGAAATAAAAATTAAATTTAATTCATTCTTTTTTCTTTTATAAGATATAGTTCTTATTAGCTCTTTATTATTAATAATAAATTCTAAAGCTTTGTCCTCAATCTTAAAACCCAAAACTATCGAAAAACGAACGGCTCTAAGCATTCTTAAAGGGTCTTCTGTAAACTTTTTTTGAACATCTCCTATTACTTTAATGGTTTTGTTATTTAAATCTTCCTTAGCGTTTAATAAATCAATAACCGTTCCTTTTTTGTTCATACATAAACTATTTATAGTAAAATCACGACGATTTAAGTCTGTAAGAAGATTATTAACATATCTAACTTCAGTTGGTTTTCTATTTTCATATTTAAATTCTTCTCTATAAGTAGTTAT
Organism: Bacilli bacterium; assembly: GCA_035379765.1. GTDB lineage: Bacteria > Bacillota_I > Bacilli_A > RF39 > UBA660 > DAOSVX01. Next base: position 23,923 of record DAOSVX010000001.1, read on the forward strand.
ATCAACATTATATTTACCAACTTGAATTTTATAAGAACCATAAGAATTTACATCACTTTTACCCTGGGGAAATATCTTAGCAATATCTTTTAGTAAGGCATTAGTTATAATATCAACGTCATTAGTTTTAATTCTTAGTATACTATCTCTTACATAACCACCAACTATATAGGCTTCAAAGCCATTTTCTTCTATTTTTCTTAATATGTTTTTTATACTTTGATCCATAATATCACCTATCAATATCCATAGTAATTATACCATAAAAAAAGTTATCAAAAGATAACTATTTTAAGCACGATTCTAAAAGCCTTTTATACACCCCGGGTTCAATTATATTTAAAGCGTTTATCGCACTTTCTAAAGATGTTTTAAAATTACCTTTATAAAAAGAATTTTCGGCTCTAGATAAACCAATAGACAATTCTTTATTAATTGGACGATATCTATTACCATAAACTATTGCTTTTTCAGCCATATTAGCGGTTTTTATTGTTTCATTAGCAGTATTATATAACTTTAGAACTAAATCCCGAGCTGTATCTACCCTAATATTTAAAGTTTTTATAGATATTGGTTTTTTATCTAATTCTTTTACTATTTCTTTTATAGCGTCTGTGGCTTCCGTTAATTCTATATAATAATTTTTAGGTATTACTGGTAGTTTAAATTTACGCATCTTTCCTTTGGCATCTTTTAGAATATTTTTTATTTCATCTAATTGTTCACGAGCTCGAAGTTCATCTTCTTTTAAACTCCCTAATGTCCTTAAAGCCATTTCTAGCCTATCTTCTATTTTAGTTATTTTAACATTAACAAGTTCCATTTCTTTAGTTAATTTAGTATAAGCAAATATCTTACTACGATGAGCATTTATAACAACATCAAAATCTTTTTTAATATTTACTAAATCTTTATTTATTATATCAATAGTTTCCACATCTTCTTCAGTTAAATCATAACTATATTTAATATCTTCTATTTTATTATAAAGCCCTTTAGCTATTTTTATTAAACGAGATATTTTAATTGTTAAAGTCCTAGCATATTCATCAAATAATTTTTTAGATACTTTTTCTTTATCAAAGTCATTATATAAAGAATCAAAATAGTCTAGAATTGTTTTCAATTCAAAAATAGAATCTTCAACATTTAAAACATTAAGTCGAGAAAAAATATCTTGTATTTTCTTTTCTGATTCAGAAACATTATACTCAATATTAAGATATCCCAAAATAAAACCATCTTTAGTCATTTTTTCATAAATACTTAAAATATCTTCTATTCTACGCGGAATAATACTTTTACCCATTAAAATTATATTAGGAGCTTCTTCAATGACTATTTTGATATTACCAATAGTATCACCCAAAGCTTTTACTATCTTGCCAACTTCCGTATAAGAATTATTCTCCATAGCCAATTCAAAAGCACTAAACAATTTATCTATATTTTCAAACTGCAATTCAATTGGGCTTTGAACTTCTTGATATTCATCATAATTATTTTTATATTTATTAATAACTTCACGATACAAAGATTTTAATTTTGTTACATGTTCTCTATTTCTTTCTTCACTTAAGGTTATCTCTTTAATTTCATTAAGCAGATATTGAGCTTTAGTTTTAACAAAAAAGATTTCCATTTCAATATGAGCTATTTTGCTGGTAATTTCTTTTTCTTTTTTAAATACTAAAAAATCTTCTAACTCTAATAATTCATCAGTTATTTTAGGAACTTCTTTATCTTTTATTTCATTGAAGCGCTCTTGCCAATCTTCATACATTTCTTTTAAAGTATCATTGTTTATTAAACTCTCAACTTTTTTTAATTCTGATAATATAGAAGCCGATATTATTAAATTTTTATTTCTTTCTAATTCATTTAATTCAAAAGCAAATCTTTTTTTCTTATTTTTCTTAATTAAAGCTAAAGTAACAATTATTAAAATAACTCCAACTATTATATAACTAACAATCGTTAAAATAATTGTTCCATTCATGTAATCCACTTCCCTATACTATATATAATTGTATCATAATATAATTGTTTTAGATACTTTTTTTAACCTTGACATAGCCCTCGTTTATATGTATAATTAGCCCTAGCTAATTCATTTGGCAGCATTATAATAAATTATTAATGTGTTTGTTACTAAATAGTTATAAAAGTACTTAGGGCTGCCCTAAAGAAATTTGTTAAACAAACTCCCTAGTAAAATATTATAATAAAGACTTTTGTATTAGAAATTTATATTTTAAGGAGGTGTATTATGTCAAGATACACAGGTTCTGCATTTAAAAAATCTCGTCAATTAGGATTTTCTACTTTAGAAACCGGCAAAGATTTAGCAAGAAGGCCTTATAAACCAGGAGTTCATGGTCGAGATAGAAAAAGAAAACTTAGTGACTATGGTATTCAGTTACAAGAAAAACAAAAAGTTAGATTTATGTATGGTTTAACCGAAAAACAATTTAGAAAAGTTTTTGAAAAAGCTACTAGAATGAAAGGTATTACTGGTGATAATCTATTAATGCTTTTAGAAAGTAGATTAGATAACTTAGTATATCGTATGGGTTTTGCTAAAACTAGACGTGCTGCTAGACAAATAGTTAATCATGGTCACATCTGTGTTAATGGTAAAAAGGTAGATATTCCTTCTTATACTGTTAAAGTAGGACAAGTTATTAGTATTAAAGAACAATCAAAAGAACATCCAGCTATTAAAGAAGCTTTAGAAACAGTTTTAAATAGGCCAGCATTTGTTTCTTATGATGAAAAAAGCCAATCTGGAGCTTATTTAAGACATCCAGAAAGAACTGAATTAAATAGCGATATAAATGAATCATTAATTGTTGAATATTACAATAGATAATAAAAAAGTGCGAAAAAGCACTTTTTTTATGATAAAATATTTTTGGAGGATTTTTATGTTAAAAGAATTTAAAAAATTTATTGCTCGTGGCAATGTCATCGATTTAGCTGTAGGTATAGTAGTTGGTGGAGCTTTTTCCAAAATAGTTTCTTCATTAGTAGATAATATCTTAATGCCAACCATTGGTCTTGTTATAGGAGGAATAGACTTTAGCAGTTTATCTGTAACTATTAAAGACGCCACTATTAATTATGGTTTATTTATTCAAAATACAGTTGATTTTCTAATTATTGCTTTCGTTATTTTCTTAATAGTCAGATTTATTAATAAAATACATCCTAAACCAAAAGAAGAAAAGAAAAAAGCTGAAGAACTTATCGTATTAGAAGAAATAAGAGATATGTTAAAAAAACAAAAAAGGACTAAATAGTTCTTTTTTAATTTTCAAATTGAGAATTGTATAATTCAGCATAAAAGCCATTCTGTTTAATTAACTCTTGATGATTGCCTTGTTCTACTATATCGCCGTCTTTTAAAACTAATATTAGGTCAGCATTTTTAATAGTAGATAAACGATGAGCTATAATAAATGAGGTTCTGCCTTCAGTTAATTTATCCATCGCTTTTTGAACTAATTCTTCAGTTCTCGTATCAACTGATGATGTAGCTTCATCTAATATTAAAAGCGGCGCTTTTTCTAGCATACTACGAGCAATAGTTAATAATTGCTTTTGACCGGAAGAAATGCTATCAGCATCATTTATAACGGTGTTATAACCTTTTGGTAAAGTCCTAATAAAATGATCTAACCCAACTATTTGGCAAGCTTTTTCTACTTCTTTAAAAGTTATATTCTTTTGATTATAAATAATATTTTCTTTAATAGTTCCATTAAATAACCAAGTATCTTGTAATACCATCGAAAATAGTTCATGAATATTTTCTCTAGTTAAATCTTTTATAGAAATATTATCTATTTTTATATCTCCAGAATTAGTTTCATAAAACTTCATAAGTAAATTTACTAAAGTAGTTTTACCCGCTCCAGTAGGTCCTACTATAGCTATTTTTTGACCAGATTTAATTTTTACATTAAAGTCTTTTATAATGGTTTTATTTTTATTGTAACCAAATTTAACATGTTCAAAAGAAATATTTCCTTTTACTTGGATTTTATCTAAGTTCTTTCTATCTTTCTCTATAGGCATTTCTTTTTCTTCTAAAAATTTAAAAACTCTTTCACTGGCAGCTGCAGCTGATTGCAGTTGAGTAGCTGCTTGAGCCATAGTTGTTAGAGGACTAGAAAATAATCTAACATAAATCATAAAAGCTACTATTGACCCAATACTTATCTTATTTTCTATTACTAACATAGCTCCTACTACACAAATAGCTACGTAACCAAAATTACCTATAAAAGCCATTATTGGATGCATTAAACCTGATAAAAATTGGCTTTTTTTAGAACTGATAAAAAGTTTTTTATTTATATCATCAAACTTTTTGTTAGCATCTTTCACACCGTTGTAGACTTTTACAACATTATGACCGGAATATATTTCTTCAATGTGCCCATTAATTCTTCCTAATTCATTTTGCTGAGTATTAAAGTATTTTTGGCTCTTCTTCATAATAATAGTCATTAGAATAAACCCAATAAAGGTAGAGAATATAGCTGTTAAAGCCATCATCCAATTATTAATAAACATCATGATAATTACTCCAATAAATAAAACAATTGCTCCTACTAAAGATCCAATGCTATTATTCATTGTTTGACCTAATGTATCTACATCATTAGTAACTCTAGATAAAACATCCCCATAAGTAGTATTATCAAAATATCTAAGAGGTAATTTATTTATTTTTTGAGCTATATTATTACGTAGCTCCTTCGTAAATTTATTAGTAACAGTTGCCATAATAAAGCCTTGTAAATAACCAAATATGCTACTTAACAGATAAATTATTATTAAAAAGATAGCCATATTAACTATTTTGGTAAAGTCTATACCACTTATTAAGCCATTTAATATTTCATTAGTAAAATCTTGAATTTTATCTGGACCAATAATTGTTAAAATAGAACTTAGTATCGCTAAAACAATTGCTAAAGAAATTAGTTTAGAATAGCTATTTAAACTTTTAATTAATTTTTTTATAGAGTCTTTAAAATCTTTAGGCTTCTCAGCAATTTTGTTTACAGACCCTTTACCAAAACTAGGCATTTTCTAATTCCTCCTTACTTAATTGTGACAAAGCTATTTCTTTATAAACTTGGCAAGTTTTTAGTAAATCTTTATGTTTACCTAATCCAACCATCTTGCCATTTTCTAAAACAACTATTTTATCAGCATTTATAATTGTTCCAATTCTTTGAGCTACTATTAAAATAGTAGCATCTTTTGTATATTGTTTTAATTCTTTACGAAGACTTAAATCAGTTTTATAATCTAAAGCCGAAAAAGAATCATCAAAAATATAAATTTCCGGGTTTTTGGTAATTGCTCTAGCAATAGCTAATCTTTGTTTTTGCCCACCGGAAATATTTGTTCCACCTTGAGCAATATGCGATTTAAGTTTCTCAGGCATTTTACTAACAAAATCATACCCTTGAGCTACTTTTAATGATTCTATTATTTTATTTTTCTGAATGTTCTTCTTTGCTCCATAACTAATATTATACCCAACTGTTCCACTAAACATAACTGCCTTTTGAGGAATATAGCCTAATTTACTATACAGATATTCTTGATTATATTCCCTAATATCTACTCCATCAACTAATATTGTTCCACTTGTTACATCATAAAAACGCGGTATTAAATTTATTAAAGTTGATTTCCCACTACCAGTAGAACCAATAAAAGCTACTATTTCTCCTTTATTTATTTTAAAAGAAATATTTTCTAGCATGCATTCTTCAGCATCAGGATATCTAAAAGAAACATCTACAAATTCTATTGTCCCTGTTTCTTTAGTAATATCTTTACTTATTTTTCCATTTTTAATATTAATATTAGTATTTAATACTTCTAATATTCTTTTAGCTGAAACTGAAGCCCTAGGATATATAAAGAAAATCATAGCTAACATCATGAAAGCCATAACAACTTGCATAGCATATGCCGAAAAAACAACCATATTACTAAAAACATTTATTTTATCCATTAAATTAGCCGCTTCTATTAAATAAGCTCCAATAAAATAAATAGATAAAGTTAGTCCTGACATAACTAAGTTCATTATAGGAGACATGGAAGCCATTAATCTTTGCGTAAATAAATTAGTATTAGTAAGTTCATTATTAGCTTCATTAAATTTATTTTCTTGATAACTTTCCGCATTAAAAGCCCTTATTACTCTAATACCAGTTAAATTCTCCCTAGTTATTTTATTTAAATTATCAGTTAAGCTCTGAATTTTTTTAAATTTAGGCATTACTAAGGTAACTAAGATGGTAATTAATGTTAACAATACTAAGGTAGCAATACCTGTAGCTAAACTCCATTGCCAGGCTTTACCAGCTATTTTATATATGGCCCAAACAGCTAATATCGGAGCTTTTATTATTAATTGCAACCCAATAGAAATAACTGTTTGAATTTGGGTAATATCATTAGTAGTTCTCGTTATTAAACTTCCTGTTGAAAATCTATTTATTTCTTCCATACCAAAGTCTAAAACTTTTTGAAACACATCTTTTCTAATCGTTTTAGATAACGTAGAAGCTATTGTAGCTGCAAAATAGCCAACTATAAAAGAAGACGTTAAACTTCCTAAAGCACATAATATCATTTTGCTTCCAGGAATTAAAACATCTTTAATAGTAGAACCTTTTTGTTGTAAAAAAGTAGTTATCTCTGTCATATAATCAGGTAATTTTAAATCTAAATATACTTGTCCAATTATAAAAATAGTACTACATAGTACTAATAACCATTCCTTTTTGCCTAATCTTTTTAGTAGTTTTATCATTTTAATACTCTCATTTCTTCATATTGATGTAAGCTAATTATACTACAAAAGATAAAACCATGGTATAATAAAAAGCATTAATTTTTAAAGGAGGATAAATGAAACCGAAAATATTGAAAACAAGTAATATAGCAACTATGTTAACTTTTGATGATGGTAGTGGTAAAGAATTGATTATTAATTTTGCTGACAATCTTGACTTAACTTTTTCTTTAAGGTTAGTCGATAAAAATGGTGATTTAACATTTACTATTTCCAAAAATGATGAGCAAATATTTTCTATATTTAATATTTTCTTTGATGAAATACTAAATTCTAAAGCAGACCCTACCCTCGTTAAAGAAGGGACTATAACCTGGACTGATGACTATTCTCCAGAAAATAATGGCGAAGCCTTTACAATTGAAAAAATTGATGAAAATGCATTTAAAATTACCTTTAAAAGAGCTGAAGGAACTAGAATAAAAAGAACAATCTCAGTTAGAATTGCCAATTCTGGATCAAGGTACAATTTATTTACTAGGTATTTTATGAGCCTTTTTAAAAATTTAGCTAATTTTATTAATAGCTTACCAGAAGAAAATAATATTATATTAGAAAAAAAACCAGATTAACTGGTTTTTATTTTTTTATCTCGTTATATTTATCTATTAAAATTTTAAAATCATTTTGAGCATCTTTCATTAAATCAGGATTTCTTAAAAGAGCTGAAGGATGATAAGTAGCCATCATAAAAAAGTTTTTTCGATTATACCAAATACCATGTTCTTTAGTTATTTTAAAATTAGGATCGATAATAGTAGTTGCCGCAATACGACCAAGACATACTATTATTTTTGGTTTAACTATTTTTACTTGTTCACGTAAATATTTTATACAAGTTAATCTATATTCGACCGAAGGATCGGCATTATTAGGGACTCGACATTTAACTATATTAGCAATATAAACATTTTTTCTGTTAATACCCACATCTTTAAACATTTTATCAAGTAATTGACCTGATCTTCCTACAAAAGCATGACCAGTTTCATCCTCTACTTGTCCAGGTCCTTCGCCAACAAACATAATATCAGCTCTAATATTACCTTCACCAAAAACAACATTTTTTCTTGTTTTGGACAATGGACAATCTTCACAAGCTTCCGCTTCTTTTTTTAATTCCGCTAATCTTTTTGGCAAATTAGCCATTTCAACTTCGTTCTTCACCATTTTCATCTCTTAATTCTTTTTCATATAAATTACGATATATTTTATTTTCTTTATATAATTCTTTATGAGTTCCATCCCCTACTATTTCGCCTTGATCGATTACTATAATTCTTTCACTATCAACAACTGTTGATAAACGATGAGCAATGATTAAAACTGTATAAACACCTTTAATATTATTAATAGCTTTTTGAATTTCTTTTTGAGTTTCGTTATCTAAAGAGCTTGTTGCTTCATCAAATAAGATTATTTCACTTTTTCTTAAAAGAGCTCTAGCAATAGCTAATCTTTGACGCTCACCACCCGATAACATAACTCCACCTTCACCAATTAAGGTATCATATTTATTTGGTAAACTCATAATAAAATCATGTAAACAAGCTTGTTTACAAGCTTTAATAATTTCTTCATCTTTAGCTTTCTCATTAACTATTCTTAGATTCTCTTTAATAGAAAAATTAAATATATAAGGAGTTTGCGTAATTATAGTTATATTACTTCTAATGCTTTCTTCATCTAATTCATCAATGTTTACTCCATCTATTAAAATTTCTCCTTCATTAATATGATAAAGTTTAGTTAATAAACTAAATATAGTCGTTTTACCACTACCACTTTTGCCTACAAAAGCCGTTGTTGTATTGGCTTTTATTTTAAAACTAAGGTCTTTAATTATCAATCTATTTTCATTATAGCCAAAAGCAACATTTTTGAATTCAAAATCCCCTTTTATTTTAGCTAAATGTTTATTACCAAATGTTTCTTGAGGATAATTTTCGGAGTCTAATAAAGCATAGACTCTTGTAGCCGAAACATTAAATACTTTGATATTTTCCATTAAACGCGAAACACTATCTAGTAAAGAATATATTTTACTGCGATACATATATAAAATTACAAAACTAGTTGTGGATAACATCGCATTTTTAGTTAGAAAGATGGCCAAAAAGATAAAAGCTAAATCGACAAAATCTTGAACTGACCCAGCATATAAGCGATAAGTATGAAACTTTCTATTTGTTTCATACATTTTATCTGTAGATTCAGTTAATTTTTTATTAACAATTTTAGTAACATTCTTGCTAGCATTTAAGACTTTTATATCTCTAAGACCTCTAATTAATTCCGTAACTAGACCAGTATTAATCTCATTTAAACGATGATATTCTTTTTTAGTTTCAAACCATTGTTTCATTCTACTTTTTTTAAACCAAAATAAGATAACCATGGCTACAACAAAGAATATAAAGATATATTTGTTAACAATTAAAACTGCTATCAAAATACCAATATTAGTTATTATATCGGTTATATTTGATCCAACATTAGCAATTGTCCCAGCTATTTCTTCAGTATCATTGGTTATACGATCAATAAAGACTCCTGAAGAATTAGTATCAATAACTTTTGTTTCAAATTTAAGAACCGTTTTAGAAACATCATTTTTTAAAAGAAATAAAGTTTTAACGAACAGTTTTTGATAATACTTTTGATCAACATATCTTACGATATTTCTAAATACTTCAACAACAAAAATAGCAATAGCTATATATATTAATTGATCTAATAAATTGTTAGATATTTTCAACAATGCTTGGGCAGCTAAAATAGGTGTTACTGCTCCAATAACACTTAATAATAAAGATCCTATAATATAAATAATTAATAGCTTTTTATTCTTCTTAACATATTTCCAAGTTTGTTTAAGATTTTTAAAAGTTTCGTTATTTTTCAAAGGAATCACCTAATTCATTATAACATAGTTATTTTAACTATTTTCGTTATTTATTTTATTAGCTATTACTTCTACTTGTTTTTCTACTTCTTTTAAACTTTTAGATGTATCTATTTCAAAATTAATATATTGTTTAGGAATTGTTTTTTTCCTTTTTTCCATATTTAAAAAAGTACTAACACCAGCTCCAGAGTAATCGATGCTTTCATCACCATCAACATAGTAATCAGTTATTACTTTTCTATTTTTTTCTCTTTCTAAAACAATTTCTCTATCACATATTAATTTTATTATGTAATATTTAAGATGATATTTTTCTATTAAAGAAATTTTTTCTTTAAAATTATTAGCAACATTACCATCTATTATACAATTATTACCATTTTTAATAGTTTCTTCAACTCGATAATTTTGTATTTTAGAAGTTAGTTTTTCCCTCTTTTCGGGATTATTAGGAAAACTGGTTCTATATATAAACTGACGTATTTTATCTTTGCCTAATACTTTAATATCTAATTTTTTACTAAACATTTTAGCTACTGTGGATTTGCCCATCCCAGATATAGCATCAAACAAGATTACATAAGGATGTTTTTTATTACCTTTAGAAATTGGATTATATTTTAAAAAGTAATTATATATTTCATCTTCAGTTTTCAAAAATTTATATTCCATATAATTCTCCTTAATATTATTTTAACACCAAAAACTACTAATTTTTAATTAGTAGTTTACCATTTTCATAATCAACCGTTATTTCCGAGTTAAATTTTATTTCGTCATTAACAATTTTATTAGCAATTGGTGTTTCAATGTTACGACTTACAAAACGCTTTAATGGTCTAGCTCCAAAAACTTCATCATAAGAAGAATCAACAATATAATCTTTGGCTTTTTTAGTTAAAATTATTTTTAATTTTTTATCTTCCAAACGACTTTCTAAATCTTTAATAATTTTATCTAATATTTCATAAACAACTTCTTTAGTTAGTGGTTTAAAGATAATTATTTCATCAATACGATTAATAAATTCTGGTTTAAAGGTTTTGTGTAATTCTTTCATTACCAAATCATTACTTTGATTATTTAAAATATATTCACTACCTAAATTAGAAGTCATAATTATAATCGTATTTTTAAAGTTTACAGTTCTACCTTGAGAGTCAGTAATTCTACCATCATCCAATATTTGTAATAAGATATTAAAAACATCTTTATGAGCTTTTTCAATTTCATCAAATAAAACTATACTATAAGGATTCCTTCTTACCGCTTCCGTTAATTGTCCGCCTTCATCATAACCAACATACCCAGGAGGGGATCCAATTAGTCTAGATACTGAGAAACTTTCCATATATTCACTCATATCTATTCTAACAATGTGTCTTTCATCATCAAAAAGTTCATAAGCGAGAGTTTTAGCCACTTCAGTTTTACCCACCCCAGTAGGCCCTAAAAAGATAAATGAACCAATTGGTCTATTAGGATCTTTAATACCCGCTCTAGCTCTTATAATGGCATCAGCGACTAATTTTATAGCTTCGTCTTGACCCTTAACTCTTTTTTGCATATTCTCTTCTAAGTGAAGTAATTTATCTTTTTCACTACCTACTAATTTTTGAATAGGAATATTAGTCCATTTAGAAATTATTTTCGCTATATCTTCTTCATCAACCACATCACTTAATATTTGGTTGCCATCTTCATTATGTAACTGTTGTAATTCTTTTTCTAATTCTGGTATAATGCCATGTCTTAATCTAGCTGCTTCTTCTAAATTATATTCATTTTCCGCTTTGTCTAATTTAAATTTAGCATCTTCTAATTCTTCTTTTTTCTTCGTAATTTTTTCATTTATTTTCTTTTCATTTTCCCATTTATCACGAAGAGTTTTTTCTTTTGCTTTTAAATTAGATATTTGTTCATTTAATTCTTCAACTCTTTTTTTAGATATTTCATCATTATCTTTTTTTAATGCCTTTGCTTCTATTTCTTTTTGCATTATATCTCTTGTTAAAGTATCTATTTCCACAGGTACAGAATCTATCTGGACTTTAATCGTTGCGCAAGCTTCATCAACTAAATCGATTGCTTTATCCGGCAAAAAACGATCTGTTATATATCTATCTGCTAAAGTAGCTGCTGCTACTAAAGCTCTATCTTTAATAGTTACACCATGAAATAATTCAAAACGTTGTTTTAATCCTCTTAAAATAGTTATGGTATCAAAAACAGTTGGTTCTTTAACTAAAACTTTTTGGAATCTTCTTTCTAAAGCTCCATCTTTTTCAATATATTTCCGATATTCATTTAAAGTAGTGGCTCCAATACAATGAATTTCGCCACGAGCTAGTAAAGGTTTTAACATATTACCAGCATCCATAGCTCCTTCCAAAGCCCCAGCACCAACTATTAAATGGATTTCATCTATAAACATAATAATTTCGCCATTACTATCTTGAACTTTTTTTAAGACCGCTTTTAATCTTTCTTCAAATTCACCACGATATTTAGCACCTGCTACTAAAGATCCCATATCTAATTCCCAGATTGTTTTATCTTTTAAACTATTAGGGACATCTCCTTTAACTATCCTTAAAGCTAAGCCTTCTACTATCGCTGTTTTACCTACTCCAGGTTCACCTATTAAAACTGGGTTGTTTTTGGTTTTACGAGATAAAATACGCGTAATACTACGTATCTCTTCATCTCTGCCTATAACTGGATCAATTTTACCTGTTTTGGCTAATTCAACTATGTTTCTCCCATACTTTTCTAAAACATTTTCTAAATTTTCTTGGTAAGGATTTTCATTCATATTACCAACCACCTTTTATTATCAGGTAAATTATATCATACAAAAATAAATTCGTTAATATTTTCTCTGGTAAACCTTATTTGATTCAAATGGTTGTTCACCAGCTTTTAATGTGTATATAGTTTTAGCTCTATCGTGTACTCCGTTTTTAACTATTATCTTTTCGCTGGTTATCAACATTTCTATTCCTTCAGGAAGTATATTATAAACTTCTATTTTAGAAAATATCTTCCTTAACAATTGATCCACATTATAATCTGTTGATAGTTCCACTAAGCCATTATATTTTACTATTCCTGGCAACATTAGACTTAATATTCCTTCAAATTTTAGTATTTCACCTTGAGTGTAACCGTATTGTTTTAATAATTCTATCCACCAATTTATTGCATATTGCATCATTTTATTAAATTCATCTTCAGCTTGCTCTAAGTTAACTGTGTAAAGTTTTTCTTTAAAAGAATTAAAAACGGCAAATCTACCATATTCCCATGAATAATAAGATTCTAAACTTCTTAAAATACCAAAATTATTAATAGATGATGGGGAAAACCATTTATTAACAATTCGTATTTTTTTGGCTTTTTCCATATCACTTAAATTTTCATCAATTAATATTTTTTTTATTATATTTTCCAATATTCGCGAAATAAAAGTAGAAAAATAACCGAAATTAGTACTTTCAGTATAATTAAAATCTTTTATAGATCTTTTTACAAGTTTTGATAACTCTAATATATCTAATCTATTAACAGCTATATTTTTTAGATATAAAACTAAAAATACTATTTCTTCTATTAAATCATCAATTGATATTAAACAATTATTTTGGCATTTTCTTCTTGCAGCACGTCTTTTGCGATTTATTAATTTTTGAGATTCAAGCATTGAATCTGATAATGCTTTTGATACATAATTAGCTATTTCTAGTTTATGCTTTTCAGACATTATTCCTTTTGCTTCCATTATTTTGCTCCTTTAAACTAATAATGGTTTATTATAACAAAAAACGAGGAGCGTTTCCACTTTTGTTTTCTCTTTCATTAATATAATTATCTTTTTTATTTAAGTATTTTTAGCAAATATATATTTTTCTAATTCTAACCAATTATCTACCCTATCAATATCAGTATTTTTATTTTCATTACTAATAGACGTAAATAAAAGCACTTTTATATTATTTTCTTTAACTTTGTCTAATACATTAATTGAATCATCAATCATAATATCTATGTTATTATCCAAGCAAGCTTTAACTTTGTCTAATTTATTAAACACTATTTTATCAACTTCAATATTATGTTTTTTTAAATATTCTTTGGTAATTTTGGGTATATCATCTTTAAACTTTGTATAACCCCTAGCAGTAATTATTATTACTTTATTACCAGTTTTTCTTAATTTATCAATTACCTTTTTAACATCTTTTTTTAAAAGACAGTTTGTTAAAATTTTACCTAGATGGATATTATAAAATTTAAATAATTCGCCCTTTATCTCACCGTTTAATATCTCTCTTACAATGTTATCATCATTGATTTTAAAATATTTTTTAGCATATTCAAGCATTGCTTCACTTGAACAAGTCATTGTATCATCTATATCTATTCCTATTGTCATTTAATTCACCTAGTAAAATTGTAACAAAAAACAAGTATAAATACTACTTGTTTTATTCCATATCATAACAACTATATCCACCCTCGTTAGAATAAGTACTCGGCCATCCTAAGGCTAAAGCGCATTCTTTTAACATAGTTACATCTATATCCTGCTCCACACCATTTTCTGAAACTGTAGCAAAACAATATATAAAACAAATTCCTAGGATTACCACTATTTATTTTGCAATAATAAATGCTTTGATTCTGAAGATATATCTGCATAAAGGGACCCTTTATTTCTAATAACAGCTTTCTCTATTCCAATATATTCTTCATAATCCAAAAGTTCAAAAGGATAATTTTTGCCAAAAAGTTCATGATGAATTAAAAATGGATAACAATATCTAATTTTAGTTTTGGGGTTTAATGTATAATCATCAGACGGCATTGCTTTTCTAACTAATTTTAAATTTCTAAAGTCTTCCCATAAACAGCCATAAGGACTATTTATAAATAATTGGATCATTTCTTCTTCAGTTAAATAAAAATAATCACTAGGTATTATTCCTTTTTGATCCATAAACTTTAAAATTTCACCAAAAAGAGCCATAGAATATCTACTTTCTTTAGATATTAATCTAGACATATATATATGAATTGCATCAAAAAAATCTAGTGTATCAATAGTTTTACCCCAAAAATCTACTATACATAATTCTTTACCATATTTTTTTCTTTTTTCATCTATAATATAATCATTAGGGTTTTTATATTGAAAACAAGGATATACAAGTTTAGCCAATTGCTCTGTTTTTCTTAAACTAAATCTTTTAGCCCATATATGAGTAGAAGATAATATGCCATCCAATCGGTCAATACATAAAGCTGGTCTATCTTTATCAACAATAGGAAACTTACTTACATCAGAAATTGTAGCAATATCTATTTTATCTTCAGCCAATAACTTTTTAGCTAAAGGATCTTTAGAAATAATTGTATAAACATCCATTTCATCGGCATCTTGCCAACCTTCATTGCCTTCTTTAAAAGATCTTACATGAGCAAAAGGATAAGTCCCCGCATCATGAAATCTAGCAGCTAAGGCTTGTTTAAATCTACCAGTATATAGCAAAGTTAGAAAGGCACAAACTCTACTATGGTCATCACGAGAATAAAAATCGCCAGGAATTAACTTTGGGATACCAACATAATCCATTCCACAAAAATAGCCAATGTTTTTCAAACGCTTTAAACATTCAACTTCATCATATCTAATTAATCTTGCATATAATTTAGGATAAAACTTTTTAGCTAATTCTTCAAAATAATCAACATAAGCTTTAGAAGATATTTTAATCATAGAAGAATGCTCCTTTTTTCTTAAATATTATAAAGGTTTTTTTATAATAAGCAAGATAAAATTCTCTTCTATTTATTTTAACTTTTTCTTTTTAAACCAATTAATTAAAAATAAAATACCAATTAGAAATGCTGAACCACTTATGATAGAACCATTTATTAAAATGTCTACCAGAGTAACACCATTAAATTTAAATATTAACATAACAATATAAAATAAACCTGCTAAATTAAATACTATGCCACCCACTATTTCATACTTCCAAGAAATAATTAATACACTAAGTAGTATTAAAGTCGGAATATTAT
>DAOSVX010000002.1:0-29340 GCA_035379765.1 Bacilli bacterium
ATGTAGTCACATATTAATTACAATTGATGATGATGATACCGCTTTAGAAAAAGCTAACGAACTAATTAAAGAACTTAAAGCTTCTGATGATGTAGAAACATTATTTGCTACTCTAGCTGAAGAAAATTCTGAAGATACAGGAAGTGCTTCTAGTGGCGGAGACTTAGGTTGGTTTAATACTGGGGAAATGTATGAAGAATTTGAAGAAGCAGCTTATGCTTTAAACGTTGGAGAATTTACTACTACTCCTGTTAAAACTTCTGTAGGATACCATATCATATTAAAAACTGATGAAAAAGATAAAGACGATCTAGAGGATGTAAGGGATGATATTATAGCTACATTAGCCGATGAAAAAATAGAAGAAGATCCAACTATCCAACTAGATGCCTTAACTAATTTAAGAGATAAATATGAAGTAAAATTTGAAGACTCTGAATTAAGCACTCAATATACTACTTATCTACAAAATATTTTATCTAACTTATTAAGTGATTAAAAAAAGAGGTTTAAACCTCTTTTTTTAATACATTTCTATATCACCTAACAAAGAATAAATCATTTGTTTTTCATAACCTAAATTAAACAAATAAATATAATTTTTTTCTTTAGTATTCTTATTTAATTTCTTTCTTTTAGTAAGTACTTTTTTTATTTTTTCTTCCCAAATAGATTTATCTATTTTATTTAAATATAAGTCTATTTCATTCTCTTTAAAACCTAAGTTTAATAAATTATTCTTTATTCTAAATGGTCCATGATTAGAAAATTTAAGTTGATCATTTATATAACTTTTTAAATAAATATTATGATCTAGATAACCGTCTTTCTTTAGTTTATCAATAGTAGCTAAAATAGTATCATAATTAATATCTAATCTTTTTAAATAGTTATATATTTCTTTTTCGCTACGTAGTTTCACATTAATATATTTTAATGCTCTATAATAAGCTGTTAAACTATCATTATCGGCGATGATTTGTTGAAATTTTTTTTCGGTAAGATCTTTTTTTAACAATAAATTATATTTAATAATTATATCATCATATAATTTTACCTTTAAATCATCTATAGTCACTTCATATAAATTACCTTTTAGCTTTTTATAGCTATTTATTTGCATTATTTTTCTCCTTGTATTTCTGACATTCTGTTTCTAATTCTGCTAAAAGCCTATCAACATCTGCTTCTTCATTAATACGGCACCCTGAAGCCATTTTATGGCCTCCACCATTATATTTAGAAGCAATATCATTAATTATTGGCCCTCTAGATCTAATATTAACACGATACAAATTATTATTTGGATCATAAGTTACAAATACCCATACTAACATTTCTTTGATAAAGTTAAAGGAATTTATTAAATTAGAAGGACTAGCATAATCAACATTATATTTTTTAATATCTTCATCTTTTATTTTTATATAAGCTAATCCAGCATCACTAACTATTAAGTTTTCCGCTATAAATCCTTGAAATCTTAATTCAGCTAATGGTCTTTCATAAAGAGAACTATATATCTTCTCGATATTTAAAGGACAAGCTTCTAATAATTTAGAAACTAAATTAAAAGTTTTAGCTGTTGTATAAGAAAATAAAAATCTTTCACTATCAGAAACCACTCCAATATAAAGATTTTCCGCTATTTTGGGATTTAACTTTAAATTAGTATTTAAAATTAACTCTATAACCATTTGGCTGGTACTAGAAGCTTTTTCATCTATCCATTCTATTTGACCATTTTTTTCTTCAAAAGGATGATGATCTATTTTAATTATTTCTTTAAAATCATTTACATCTACACTATCAAGTCTTGAAGCAGCTGGTAAATCTAACATAATAAGTAAAGGATTACTAAATTGATCCGATATCATCTTATCTAATTTACCAAAAGATTTAAATCTGGCTACCCCAGCTCCTACAGCAATTACTTTCTTGTTAGGGAAAGTTAACTTTATAGAATCTCTTAAAGCTAATTGACTTGCTACAGCATCTGGATCAGGTCCAATATGCCTAGCAATAACTATTTCATCATAAGTTTTTAGTTTACGATATATTTTTTTACATAATAGGTTAATAATAACCACTCCCTTTTTATTTTTGGACTAAATTATAAGTATCTCTCGCTATCATAACTTCTTCATCAGTTGGAATAACATAAACTAAAATCTTAGAATCATCACCAGATACTTTTATTAATTTCCCTCTGGTATTATTATTTTCTTCATTTATAGTAATACCCAACACTTTTAAGCCTTCCATAACATCATGTCTAGTTTTAGCCGAATTTTCTCCTACACCAGCGGAAAATATTATAGCATCACAACCACCAAGCTCAACATAATATTTGGCTATAAAACTAATTATGCTTTTAATAAACATTTTATGAGCTAGTAAACAACGTTTATTGCCAGCTTCTATACCTTGTTCAACATCTCTGTGATCATTACTTATGCCACTTATTCCGAGAAGTCCACTTTCTCTATTTAAAATGGTATCCATTTCTTTACCAGATAAACCTAATTTATCAATCATATAAGTAACTATTGTCGCATCCATATCACCACAGCGAGTTCCCATAATAAGTCCAGCATTAGGAGTTAATCCCATAGATGTATCAATACATTTGCCGTCTTTTACAGCACTAATACTAGCTCCATTACCAATATGACAAGTAATTAATTTAGTATCTTCTCTACCTAGTATTTTATTCATTTCTTTAGTTAAATATTTATGACTAGTTCCATGAGCTCCATATCTTCTAATTTGATATTTTTCGTACCATTCATAAGGAACAGCATAAATATATGATGTTTCATCCATAGTTTGATGAAATGCTGTATCAAAGACAACTGTTTGTAAAGCATTTGGAAATACTTTAATGGCTGCTTTTATTCCTACTACAGCAGCAGGATTATGAAGAGGCGCTAAAGCTCCTAATTCTTCAACTTTAGCTATAGTATCCGGAGTAGCTTCAACTGTTTTATCAAAATAAGCTCCTCCTTGAACTATTCTATGACCTATTCCTTTTATTTCTTCAGGGTCTTTAATAATATTATTATTTAGTAACTCTTCAACTAAAAGATGAAAAGCTTGTTCATGATTTTCAACATTAACTTCCTTACGGGTCTTTTCCCCATTTATTTTTATAGAATAAAAGCTATCCTTTGATCCTATTTTTTCAAAATAACCCCATATTAATACTTTTTCTTCTGGCATTTCATACATTTGAAACTTTAATGATGAACTCCCACAATTTACTGATAATATTTTCATTTAATTCACCTCAAGTAACATTATACACAAGTTTACTTGGTTTTTCTACCTTTAAGAAGCAAAAAAACGAACTTAATCGTTCGAACCTTTCTTAATTATATAAATTTAAAACTTCTTGTCATATTCAGTATTATAACCTGTATTTGTATTTGGTCTTAATTGATTTGGATATTCAATATCTGTTTGTATGTCCATAACTGTTTTTTGAATATTAGAATACAACTCATAAACATTCTCAACACATTGGAAAACTCTTGGGCTTACCTGAGAACTTTCTACTTTTGCTACATAATCACCCATACCAGTAGTATCAAAATAAATACTACCGACACCAAATAACTTCTCTATAATACCAATTTTTAAATAAACATTCTTTATTTCTTTATAGTAAATTGTCTTATATTCCATTCCAATAAATCCAGTTTGAATTATAATTCGTTTGTTAGTTACTGCATATTGAGCATTTTTCCAGCGCCTATTTGCTGTAACAATACTACCCAGCCACATCCAAACAGGTGCCAAATGTAAAGCAAAGAAAGGAATAATAAACCATAAAGATTCCATATTACTTTTTACCAAAACAAAAATAAACCCAAAATCAATAGCTCCCCAAAGTATAGCAATTGGCAGCAGTTTTAAAAACTTATAAAGTATATAAGCTTTTTTACAAGGCTTACCACTCCAAAATATTTTTTCATCTTTGGTTAGAATTTTGTCAAAATTAACAATTTGGTTACTTTTTTCATTTTTCATTTAAAAAATCCTTTCATTAAAGCAGCTATATTTAATATAATTATAACATATTACACAAAAAAACGAACTTAATCGTTCGAATCTTTCTTAATGGTGGCTCCAGCGGGAATTGAACCAGCGACACAAGGATTTTCAGTCCTCTGCTCTACCGACTGAGCTATGAAGCCACAAAATGGCGGTTCCGACCGGGTTTGAACCGGCGATCTCCTGCGTGACAGGCAGGCATGTTAGACCACTACACCACGGAACCATGGTTGCGGGAGATGGATTTGAACCAACGACCTTTGGGTTATGAGCCCAACGAGCTACCAAACTGCTCCATCCCGCGATATTTAACTTTGGCGGAGGAAAAGGGATTCGAACCCCTGCGCCGGTTACCCGACCTTCCGGTTTTCAAGACCGGTCCCTTCAACCAGACTTGGGTATTCCTCCAGCTGTCCTTTTAACGACAAAAAGATTATATCACACCCTTTTTTTAAAAGTCAATAAATATACCTTATTTTAAGGGGAAATTTACGAAAAAGTCTTGAAAAATAAAAATTAGTAATGTATAATCAAATAGTCTTATCTATTTAGATATGACAGTGCCTGCCCAAGTGGCGGAATAGGTAGACGCACAGGACTTAAAATCCTGCGGGAATTAACCCCCGTGCCGGTTCAAGTCCGGCCTTGGGCACCAATTATTTTTTGGCTACTTGTATAGTAGTTTTTATTTAGCAAACACCCTTGAAGTGTTGACATAATAAAACTAAAATGTTATATTTAGTCGTGTCAAAGAAAGGGGCGATTAGCTCAGTTGGTTAGAGCACCTGCCTTACAAGCAGGGGGTCGTAGGTTCGAGTCCTACATCGCCCACCATTTATGCCGAATTTGCACAGTGGTAGTGCAGTCGCCTTGTAAGCGAAAGGTCGGGAGTTCGACTCTCTCATTCGGCACCACGTAATTGGAGAGATAGCGAAGTGGTTAAACGCGGTAGACTGTAAATCTATTCCTTCGGGTTCGGTGGTTCGAATCCACCTCTCTCCACCACTTTGATTGCCTCGTAGCCAAGCGGTAAGGCATCAGACTTTGACTCTGACATTCCGGTGGTTCGAATCCACCCGAGGCAGCCATCTTAATATTATTTGTCCTGTTAGCTCAGTTGGTAGAGCATTTGACTTTTAATCAAAGGGTCATGCGTTCGAGTCGCATACAGGACACCAAATTAAAAATAAAGAACTTATTTGCTAAGTTCTTTTGTTTTTTCTTCAATCCAGATTTTTAGTTTTTCTTTTAAAGGTTTAAACCCTTCACCAGTTTCCTTGGCTTTATTTTTAGAATCAACTGTTTTTATAGATAATTTCATTTGCATATTTTCATTATCAATATCTAAAATTTTACATTCAATTATATCTCCTGCTTTTACATAATCATTAATGTCCTTAACATAATAATCAGAAACTTCAGATATATGAATTAATCCATTATATTTTTTATCTATTTTAACAAAAATACCATATTTTTCTACACCAGTTACAGTACCCTTAATAATATCTCCTATTTTATACATTTATAAATCACCTAATAAGATTATAACACATTTAAGTTTACTTAATTTTCTTTATAAGTTATAATTTTACATGTAAGTGAGGAATAAATAAATGGAAGAAAAAATTAAAAATGCCTTAGATTTAATTAGACCATACCTAAATGAAGAAGGCGGAGATATTGAATTTGTTAAATATGAAGATGGTTATGTTTACATAAAACTCTTAGGAGGATGTGCTACTTGCCCTTATCGTAACGAAACAATTAAAAATGGTATTTTAGAAGCATTAAAAAAAGATATACCAGAAATAAAAGGAATAATTAATATTGAACTTTAATTATTTACATTAAAAAAGCCTAAGTTTTTACTTAGGCTACTTTTTTATATGGAGCATCCTTTTCATATTGATTAATTGCTTCATTAACAATTTTCATTGATACATCAAGAGCTTCTTGAACTCTTTTTAAAGCATCTATATCATTTATTTTTGGTTCTTCATTAACAACGGGCATTTCTGGTGCTGTTACTGATTCTTCTGGCTTTGAATCCATAATTGGAGCCGGTTCTGAAACTACTGGTTCTGCTTCAGCTTTAACAGGCTCTGAAGCAGCCCCTAGAGGATTAATTGCTGGCTCATTAGAAAAGTTTACTGGTGCTTCTACTACTGGAGTTTCAACAGAACTTACTGGTTCTGGAGTCTCTCTTACAGCCTCAGTAACTGGTTGATCAGTTGTAGAATCCAAAACAGGACTATAAGGACTTGGAGCCGGTTCATTATTTACTTGCTCAACTTGGTCTGCTGCCAACAAACTTTTAGCTTCATTTTTAATTAATATTTCTCTTGCTATTACACCATTTGGTACTACTAATTCTGATATATCATTAATTCTTTTTATTTCTGTCATATCTATTTGCCTCCCGTTATAACTTCTTTCATTATTTCTTTTATTTTTGTCCATTCTTCGTCGCTTTCAATACTCTTTGCTACACATTTACCATCTTGATTTTGAATTCCTGCAACATAAAGTTTGACTAGACCATCACCAGACATTTCATTACGAGTATAAACAACATATTTGTTGCCAGATTCTACTATTTCAAACTCCATCACCAATTCAGCTTCAAAAGGTTCTCCGCCTTCTGGACAAACTGTTATTTTTTTCACCATAATATATCCCTCTATTCTTAAGTTAATTATATCATAAAATTATTTAGCTTCAACAATTATTTTATTTTTTCAATTATAAAGTACTTGCATCCATAAGCACAATTATTTTTTATATAGTCTTCTACTAATGAAAAATCATTAATTTTATTAAAGTTAGAATTGCTTTTTTTGTTAAAACCTTTTAATCTTAATTTACCATAGGCCCAATCCCCTACAACATAATCATAATTATTAAAGTAATCATTATATTTTTTCTTTACTTCTTCGATATCAAAACCATTTTTTTCATCTTTTATGACTTTATATTTTATGTTTTCTAATTCTATTTCCATAATAACCTCCTTAATTAGTTGCCAAAACCAGTTTTTTTACCTCATCATTTTTATTAGCTCTTCCTCCTGATACTTCACCATCAGAAGTTTCTGATTCGGTTATTTTTTTATTTAATTTTATTATATCTGTTGTTGACATTTTCTTTACTTCTTCTAACGTTAATCCATAACTTTGATACTTATCGGTAGTTAAATATTCCACTGGCATCTCAAAATCTATAGGGTTTCTTAATTGAAACAAACAATTTTGCCAATATTCATCAATAGCTCTAGTATTTTTACTATGTAATAAATTATAAAGCCTCATCATAAAGTTAGAATTAGTACTCAAATATAATAATTTTTCAAATTGATAATAATCAGTTATATTTTTGGTATATTTTACTTTATAACTATACATATCAATTATACCCTCTTGAACTATTTCAAAAAAACAATTAGGTTTTTTATTATCACGGAAAAGCGCTTCTAAGGATCTTAACCATTTTTCTAAAGCTTCTTTAGAAAAACCATATAATTGAAAATTTTTCTCTAACAAGTTCTCATCATTATTTAAAAAAGGATCAATGATATTTTCTTTACCATAAATAAATATTAATTGATTTATAACATTAGAAAATATATTATGTTTTTTATAATACTTAGTTTTATTATCTTCACTATAAACTTTGAATCCTTCTTTTAAGAAAGAATTATTAAATATATTAAGTGTTTCCATATTATTCACCTTTTTTAATTATATCATAAAGATTTAGTTTAAAATAATCCTAAATTAAAATATTTATTAACGATAATAACTACTCCTACTAAAAAAGCTAAAATAGCTATAACAGTTATTATCCAAACAAAAGGTCTTTTTTTATCAACCTCATCTTCTGCTTCGTTTTCTTCCATATCTTTTTTAGTTAACCCTACTGAACTAGTATAAAAAGAAGTATCAACCCTCATAGTTTCTTTTATTGGCTCTATTACTTCAGTATTATCACTACCCTTTAAATCAGAAAGAATATCTAAAGGATTTAGTTTTGTTTCATTAGCTAATTCTTTAGCTGAAATAGTATTTATTAAAGTCATTAATTCATCGGATTCAGGCGATTTTGGACACTCTTCTTTTGCAGAATTAACATTTAAACTTTTTAGAATATCTAATTGAGTATCATTTATTTTTTTAAACCTATCAGCCTCATAATCTTCTTCTTTTTCTTCACGAGCTTTTTCTAAAATAGCATTTATATCATATTCTTTGGTAGTTTCTTCGGGTTCACCAGAATCTTCTTCAGAAGAAGTTGAAATAAAAATAGACTTTCTTTTGGGAGAATTTGTATATTTTTTATCTAAAATTGTTTTTAACTCTTCAATATTAATATTTTCACTATTTTTTTCTAAAACACTAATATTAGAATTCATTTTAAATTTATCTATTTCATTTTTATTTATTTCTTTATAAATATCTGCGTTCTTTTCAGTACGTTTAGGTAATTCAGATGAACTTTGATAATATTTTTCCATTCTGGAATCCATACCTATCTACCTCCAATGTAATATTAGCATAAAAAAGCATTATTTTAAACTAATTGTTAACAAATTACTGACAAATATAGTATAATGATAACAAAGGAGTAGAAAATGAAAAAGATAATTTTAAATAAGACAGCCTGTGTTGGCTGCGGTGCTTGTGTAGCTATTTGCGGAGAGCATTTTGACATTGATGAAAATGGATTAAGTAGTATTAAAAAACAATTAGAAGGTGAACCAACAAGTGAACTATTAGAAGCAATTGATTCATGTCCTACTAATGCTATTAGTTTAGAAGAAACAGATATACCATCTACTGAACCAATACCTAAAGATTTAAGTGAAGATGAAAATAAATAAAACTGCATAAATGCAGTTTTATTTTTGTTTATATTTGTATAAATCCCTTATTTCCGAAACAGTTAAGTTACGATATTGACCAGATTCTAGTCCATTTAATGTTAAAAATGCATATTTTATTCTTGTTAACTTTTTAACATCATAATTCAAAGCTTTAAAAATATTTTTGACAATGTGGTTTCTTCCTTCTCTAATAGTTATTTCTACAAAGTTTTTATCTTTAACACTTTTCTTTATTTTCAATCTAGAAGGTTTAGTTAGAATATCATCTACTATAATACCTGCTTTTAATTTATAATAATCTTCGATTAAAAATGGTTTATCTAATTTTACTAAGTAAGTTTTTTCGACTTTATTACTAGGATGCATTAGAATATTAGCTAAAGCACCATCATTAGTTAAAATAATTAACCCCGTAGTATCATAATCAAGTCTACCAACAGGATAGACACTAAGTTTAGTATTAATTAAATCAGTAACCACTTTTCTTCCTTCTTCATCACTAGTAGAACTAATAACTCCTCGTGGTTTATTTAAAAGAAAATATACTTTTGGTTCAATAGATATTTTTTTGCCATTAACACTAATAACATCTTCATAACTAGCTTTAGTTCCCAATTCAGTAACAGTTATACCATTAACTCTTACTTTGCCAGATGTTATTAATTCTTCAGCTTTTCTTCTACTAGCATAACCAGATTCAGCTATTAATTTTTGTAATCTTTCCATATCAACACCCACAAAAAGTATATCATGAAATAAAGAAAAAAGATTAGAAAATCTAATCTTTTTTATCGTCTATTAATTCTTTATCAAGGTTAACATTATTAATAGATTCAAATCTTTTAGATATTTTATCAGTTGTAACATTTATATCTTTGACATCTTTGGTTACTGTATCAATACTACGAGATAATTTGTTCCATCTATCTTTATATAATGTAAAGTCTTTACTTAATTTATTTAATTCTTCATGAATTATTTTAGCATATTTATCTCTTTCAATATTTTTTAGAATCATTTCAATAATAGTTAAAGTACTCATCAAAGTAGTTGGTGATGCTACCCAAACTTTTTTATTATAAGCATACTGTAGTAGATCATCGTGATAAGCATTTATTTCCGCAAATATAGCTTCAGCTGGTAAAAACATAATGGCTTCCGAAGCAGTAACACCTGGAACAATATATTTGGTGCTAATAGCATCTATATGTTTTTTAACATCACTTTTAAATAGTTTAGCTGCCACATCTCTTTCGGTTTTAGCAAGATTTTTATCAAGCATTTTTTGATAGTTTTCTAAAGGAAATTTACTATCTATACAAATAGTTCCTAAAGGTTCAGGAGCAAATAAAATAGCATCAGCTATAAACCCATTATTTAAAGTGTATTGAGTTTGATATATTTTATCATTTTTGTCCCCAAAAACATTAGCTAGTATATAATTCAAATTTACTTCACCAAATATTCCTCTAGTTTTCTTATCAGTCAAAACACTCTGTAAAGAGACAATATCGCCGGATAAATCTTCTATTTTCTTTTGAGCTTCATCTATTTTGGAAAGTCTTTCCAAAATAGAAGTAAAGGTTTTATTAGTTTTTTCAAAGTTTTTATCTAATCTTTCATTAACTTTTTCATTTATTAATATTAATCTATCTTCTATTTTTTTATTAAGTTTTTCAAAATCATCATTTATATTTTTACTAAATGAGTATTTAAATTCACCAATTTCTTTTATAAGACTGGTTTCTAATCTACCTATTCTTTCTGTTAAATTATCTTCCTTTTTAGTTTTTAAAATTATAGTAATTAATAAGCCGATTATTAATATTAATAAACCTATTATAATATATTCCATATATCCTCCTAATCTAATTTTAGTTTTTTATTAACTAAAACACTAATACCATATGCTATTAGTACTAATCCGGCTATTTTTAATAGCTGTATAGGGTTTTTTAAGGCTTCTATTAAAGAAACTCCGATATAACCCCAGAATAGTACTAGAAATATTTTCCCTATTAAAATAGCTGGAAAAAACTTCTTAAAAGGCATCTTAGAAACACCTGCAGCAATATTTACTAAAAAAGCTGGAGTAAAAGGTATAGCTATTAAAATCACTAAATTACTAAACTTTAAATCATCTACTTTATTTAACCATTTATCTATTTTTTTGTTTTTTCTTACTTTTTTATCAATAAACTTTTTAAAAGCTTTTTGACATAAAAAGAATGATAATGTACATCCGGCTATTGTAAATGCCCAAGATATTAAAAAACCTATAAATGTTCCATAATATAAAAAATTAATGGTAATAAATACTCCTAATGGTAATATAGGTACAATTGATTCAATAACTATTAAAAAACAACTGAAAAATACCCAATAAGGGCCCATTACTTGAATTGTATTAATAACCCATTCATTTAAATTTTGTAATACTTCCATAATTCACCATCTGTTACTATTATAAAGGAAAATAAAAATATTTTCAATTAAAGTAAAAATGACGATTACTCGTCATCTTGGAAAAAGTCATCAAAGAATTGATCATCTGTAATAATATTTTCACTAACTATCTTACTATCATTATCAACATTAACTTTTGGTGGTTCTTCTTTGGCTTCAACTATTTCTGGAACTTTAACTTCTGGTTTAGGCATCTCCGGTACTGAAGGCATTATTGGTTGTTTAGGCACTTCTTTTTCTTCTTTATTCATAATGTTAAATTCTATTTTTTCATCTGGTAAATTTGGTTTAGATGCTTCTACTGGCTTTACTCCACCTTCTTTTTTAGCTTTTTCTTCAGCCTCTAATTCAGCTATTCGAGCATCTATCTTTTTAGCAAGTTCATCAAAATTAAATCCACCACCAGAAGGTTTTGGCATATCATTTCCGCCAAACGGAAAATTCCCTTCACTTGGTGGAGACATAGGATTTTTATCCTCTTTATCTAAATTTTCAAAAAGCTTTTTTCTTTTTTCTTCTTTAACAAAACTCTTTAAATCAAATAACTTAATTTCATTTTTCTTTTTACGAGTATAAAAATCAGTTTTTAACATACTTTTAAACCATTCGGTTTTAAAACTAGGAATGTATTTAGTTTTATAAGGATGTAATCTAGTTTTTATAATAATTGCTTCAAACTTTTTTAACTTTTGGAGATCTGAAACAGTTACTAATGGAGTTGAAGCTGTTTTATCTTTATCTTTAGATTTAACTTCTCCACAAAGTTTACTAATTTCTTCCAATGCTGCTAATTCAGTAGTAATTAAATATATTAAATTACCACAGTTAGATCTAATAGTTTGTGAATCTTCTTTACCATATACATCATCTAATTGAGCAAAGTTTTGAATAATGAAAGTAAATCTAATTGCTCTACTTCTAGCAGCTGTTACCATTGATGTAACATCTTTTAATTTAGGCATATTAGCAAACTCATCTAATATAAAATTAGTTTTATATGGTAACTTACCATTTTTTTCTTTATACGCTGAATCAATTAAAGTTTCATAACATTGTTTAATAAATATAGTTGCTAAAGCATGATAAGTTGTCTTTTCATCATGAATAACTAAAAATACAGCTGTTTTTTCTTGACCAATTTTACGCATATCAAAGTCACTCTTAGAAAGCATTTCACTTAAATTATCACGAGAAGTAAATAATCTTATCTTTTGTCTAAATACTGAGACAACCCCACCTTTAGTTTCATTGGGAGCATTAACTACACTGGAAGCAAAAATGGAAGCACTAGAATCCTCACCTTTTAAATTAAAATATTCTTTAATATATTGAGTCATTCCTAGCTTCTCTTCACCAGTTGTGGCCATATAACCAATGGAATTTAAGTTTACTTCACTTTCATCTTTTGCATCGCCAAATAAACCTAAAGCA
This sequence comes from Bacilli bacterium, assembly GCA_035379765.1. GTDB lineage: Bacteria > Bacillota_I > Bacilli_A > RF39 > UBA660 > DAOSVX01. The sequence continues at coordinate 12,836 of DAOSVX010000002.1, forward strand.
ATCCCTGAAAAGTAGTCAGAAGCATTGTTTTGCCAAAAAGGATCATCAGTTTTATCACCAGTTAAAATATTAGAAGCAACATCCTCTAATAACTCAACTGATTTATCAATATTACCTTCATTAAACAGTTGATAAGGAAGTGATAAAGGATTCCATGAGCTACCCATAATTGGATCACGAAAGTTTAAAACAATAACATTGTATCCTTTATCTTTTAAAGACTGACCGTGGTTTTTATATATTTCCCCTTTAGGGTCAGTAATAATCATACTTTCACCTTTTTTAGATAAAGAATAAACAAGAGGGTCAACAATAGCAGTTGTTTTACCAGAAGCAGTAGCACCAATAATCATTGAGTGGTTTTCACCATTATCAACATACATTTCTTTTTGGGTTGTTATAAGTGGAACACCAGCATATTTAAATACTTCATCAGCTATTTCGACTCTTTCTACATCATCAGCTTTTTTAACTTCTTTTTCATTAGCCCATCTAGAATATCCCTTATCTTCTTTGTCGCCAAGTTTAATACCTAATCCATGGCCCTTTTCTTTTTCAAAAATATAAGAAGATACACTAGTAAATATAATTACTAATAAAATTGCAAATAAAGCAATAGTACCAGGAAAATATTCAGCTGTAAAAGCTTCCATAGGATTTAACCCATAAAAAGAACCTGTACTAGAAAAATAAGAAAAGTTCAATATTCCTATACAGCATAGATAAAATAAAAATATACAAAATATTACAAATATTACAAAGTCTTTTGTTGATATTCTAAATTTCATGCTAGTTCACCTACCAAATTCATTATACAATAATTAACCACTATTTTCTATTTATATTTTATTGGCTTTTCTCATTCTTAAAGCAACTATACCCATTGCCAATAATAATACTCCAAGAATTATTAAAAATATATACAATTTTTTAGTTACTTCATTATTATAATTTAAAACATATTTATCTTTATATATTCTTATTTGGACTGATTTCTTTTCATAATTATTTCTATCTATATTCCAAGTATAAGTATAATTTTGATGAGAATCAGCATTACTTGAATATACTCGATGATTAGTTTTGATATTTACTGTTATTTTTTCTAAGTCTTCATATTCAGCAAATGGTAAATTTTCTAAACTAGTCGTAATAGTTATTAAATCTTTTTTACCACTTTCATCAGTATCATCAGTAAAAACAGCAAAGAAATCATAAGAGCTAACGGCAAAATATGATTTATAATAATCTTCCATAGCAAATTCATGATAGTATGTATATTTATAATAACCATTAGTAAACTCACTAGACTTATCATAATAAGTAACTCCTGTAACTTTAGCAGTTGTTAAAAGAACATCTAAATTTTCTTCATCAGCATTTACCGGTATATTCCATTCACTTAAACCCGTAGTATCAGCTCCTAAAGATTTAACGGTTAATTCTTCCTTATAACTATCATTATAAATTTCTAAATTATAGGTGGCATTACAACCACTTAAAAGTAAAACCATTACAATTAAAGCAACTATCTTTTTCATTTTTATCTCCTTTACTCAACTAAGCTATAAGTTCCATATTGGTTAGCGTATAAATCTAATATCGAATATTCATAACCATCTTCAATAACTAATATTTCTTTTTTTTCATTTAGATTAGTATCAATTATAAGTCTAATAGAATATTTTTTAAAATTTGTTTCACTTTCTGTACCAGAATAAGCAACTACTGTTTCAGTATTACTATCATCTTTGATGATAATATAATTATAAACAGTTGAATCATTTTTATAATAAATTTCAAATATATTTTCTTTTAAAGCGTCAGCATCAATATCCATTTCGAGTTTCTTTACTTCGGTTGTACCTCCAACATAGGTTTCTTTTTTACTTATTAAATATTCTTTTAGATAATTAATATCTTCAGTAGTTAAATCTTCAATCTCATATGATTCAAATGGTATCGTTTTATTACTACTTATACCTATTAAATCACTATAACTTTTTTCGCCAATAGAAAAACCAATTTTCCTTGTATATTGATTTATACTAGCTGAAGATTTACCCAAAAGACTATTACCATTGTAAACTAAATATTGTTTAGTAGGAATAAATGAAGTATCATCCAATACACTCCAATTTTCACCATCATAGTAATAAGCAAAATCGTAATTATAAATAACATATGTTTCTACCCTTGCAGCTGCTTCTTTTAACTTTTTAGTAGTAAAATAAATAGTAACCCCAACAAATATTACTGATAAAACTAGTAAAAATAACCATAATTTTATATTATTCTTTTGTGGCATTGTCTAACCCCTTATTTAAAATTTCACATGAGCAACCCCCAACGTCTCGACCAGCATCAATATAATGAGGAATTTTTCTCAATGTTGGCAATTCTACTCTCACAGAATATAAGCCAGTTGTCATATTATACTTATAATCAGTATTTATACTACCTAAAGTATTATTATACTTTTTATATAAATCGCTTGACTCATCAGATGATAACTCACGATAAGAATAGCCACTACCACCAAACTGTGTTATATCAAAATAGCAATCTATAGCCATGGCATCATAATCTATTATAGGATTCCCGTTATCATCTGCCTGATAAGTTATACCACTACTACTATAATATACTTTGCCTTCATAATCTTTATCAGCTACTATGTAACAACCTTCATAACAACTTTCTTGAGTTGTTAAAGCTATATTACAAGCTTGTTGAACTATAGATCTACCTTCAAGAGTATTAGTGCAAAATTCTATTTTCCAAGCATCACTAAAATATCCTCCTAAAGCTTGAGAAACTTCAAGATAACTCATATTATCAGAATAATCATCATAACTATAAGTATGTTTTTGGTTTTCAAATCCTTCAAACAGTCCACTACAACAGTAATTATCTGCTAAATTAGTTAACCACATTTGAGTAGGATCTTCAGTAACATAGTATTCACACGCTATCTGCCAATGGTGAGACTCAACACTTGAATAACTTTTACTAGCTACTCCACCAATATTTACAAATCCATTATCTTCTAAAAATTCGGTAATATTTACATACACTCCTGTGTCTGAAGCAGCTGTTGCTTTAACAATTTTTATATCGGCATCTCTTAATAAATTACCATAACTACCATTTGATTGGATGATGTTTTCAGCTGTTGGAGAAGCATAAGGTAAAAGTTCTGGACTCATTTCATTAACATCATCATAATAAGCATAAAGATATGTGTCAATATGATCTGCTTTCCATATATTTGATTCATCTTCATAAAAAGCAATTACTTCTTCAGTAGTAAAACCAGTATATAAAACATCTTCCATATTCATTTCTTCCCAACTGCCATCTAACATCCTATCATATCTAGAAGATCTATAATAATTAGGGCTAGATGAACTCTCGGCTGTTGAATTAAAATTAATACTTGTTATTGCTTTATAAGTTTTTTCATAACACTGTTCTTCCCCTTTAATCAAACAACAATAACCGTTTTTTTCCGTATAACCAGCTTTGCAAGGTATGGCATCTCCTTGACTTGTAGTTGTTTGAACCGTACCATCACTATTTGTGGATGCTTTATAAACTAAGCTTGATGGTAAATTGCCAAAAACATAAGAAGGATAAAAACCAGCAGAAGCTTCATAATATCCATGAGCTGTCCATCCACCTTCACTAGGTATATTTTTATTTATTAAATTTATTGCCCATTGCCAGACTATAGCATTAGGTAAATAAACATCTGTTCTTGTTTGTGAAACATCAAGCAAAACCCTTTCATTTGGGTCAGTAGTTACTTCACCTTTTATATCTAAATAATTCCCACCATCATCTTTTAAATAATTTTCTTCACCAATTATGTAACCATGTACATTATCATAGCAAGCATATATAAGAGCGGTAGTTTCTGGATTCCATTCACATTTATATATCTGGCCATGAACCCCATCATAACGATTAAACCACAACCCATTACTATCACTTAAAGCATTGTATCCATGTGATGATTGATATTTTGTACTAGTTAATCTTAAAGGTATCTCTAATGTGGTATAAAGATCCCCAAGGGCTTCTCTTAAAGCAGCATCTTCATCAGAAGTAAATAAATCACAAATAAGCATTGCTTCTTTGCCACCTTCTTCACCTAAAGAAACAGTGTCAGTTGATTTATAACTATAATCATAATTAGAAACCACGACATTTTCGGCATAAAAGTTTTCTAATATAGTCTTATAAGGATATCCATTTATGGCTAGATATAAAGATCCCCATTGGCTCATACCCTTATTATGTCCACCAGCTAAATTCCAATTACTTTTAGCTACAACTGTATGAGCTGTACCAGTGTTTTTAGCACCTATTTTTAAATATGTTGTATAACACAAGCCAGCTTCACATCTATAATCAGTATTTTTACTAAAACTACTATATTCAGATAATATAAGATTCCCATTTTCAGTCAAAACTTGACCAGAAGTAGATAAAGCAGCATTTCTAGCAGCTAAATATTTTAAACCTTCATTATCTAAATATTCATCAGTAAACACTTGAGCAGAAGTACCATTTGTAATAGATTTAGTGCCTTCTTCTGTAACTTTTAAAGCATAAGTTCTAATAGCTACAGCATTGGCTTGTAAAGCGGTATATATATCATTTTCATCTTCACCAGAGCCATAAAAAGCTCCCAAAACCTCAGCATCTAAAACACCTTCAACATATTGATCAATAGGATAAGAAGCATTTATTATTTCATGACCATTGTTATCATCTATTCTGGTATTAGCTACAGTTATGTATAAATCTTCAGATAAACTATAGTTTCCATAAATTCCACTTGCAGTGGTTACACTAGTATCATAAACCGGATCATCATCATTAGATAAATCTACTATACTTATTATCTCTCTAGCTAAGCCAACCTTTAATTTACTAGATTCTACTAAATATTCCTGATCAGTTTTAGCATAATTTCTAATAGCTTCAAAATCACTTACAAAATGAACGTGATTTTCAAAATAATCACTTTCCACTAAATGACGATAAAAAGCACATAAATCAACTATATCATATAAATCAAAACTAGTACCAACCACATTACTTTCATTTAACCAGTGACTATCACTAGCTGCACAATCTACATACTCCGGAAAAGCGCTATATACCCGAAATAACTCACCTTGAGAAAGTAATTCTAATACTTCATTAAAAGTATATTTTTTACTATATTTATAATCAATTGTTTCTATTTCTCCATTATCTAATTCTCTAGTAATATGACAAACTGGTTGATAAACAAATAAATGTCTTCCTAAAGCTCTTATAGTATCACGATCATCTAAATATTTTTGAACTTTTAAAATTGCTCCTTCTATAAGGTTTAATATAGCTTGGTATATATTATTACTACTATAATCATTATCATCAGGATTATTGCTACCACAATTTTCATCATTTTCACCAGCATTATCACACACTTGATAAGCATAATCTTCTTGGTTTAAAAAAATATTATCTAAGTTACCTCCAGCAGCCCATTCAGCTATATTGTCATTAAAATTATCTGGAGAATAATCCAAAAACAATGCTGTTAAAAGATGAGGTTTTGATGCTTCTAAAACTGCAGCATCATCTTCTGTACTTGCCCTTCTAAACCAACTGCTATAAGCTCTATTAAATCTTCTATAAAACTTTTCATTACTTGGTTGAATATTGCTTTCATAAGTATCTTGCCAAAAACCAGAAAAATGCTCTGCAGCTTCAGTAGCAGACATTTCAGTATAACTTAATTTTGATTCGACATAGGTATCAACCGTATATTTATTGCTACTTAGTTTAATACCACATAAAAAGAATATAACAAGAAAAGTCATTGTTATAAAACAGATATATTTATTAATATTTAATTTATTCTTGCTCCATTCTTTCATCTTTTTCCTCACTAGGTTTTATTACCTCAAGTTTCTCTTCAGTTGTGCTATCATTTGTACTACTATTGGTACTATTATCGGTATCGTCTTGAGATAATTCGTATTCCGAGACTTCATTAAAAGCCATGCCAGTCATAGCTGATCCACCACCAGTTAGTACTGCAAAACCAATTATTAATACAAATGCCATGCCAAAAAAAACTGCTACTCCTATTAATATCCATTTTACTTTTTTAACTTTAACAACTGTTTCCACAGCTTTCATTTTTTTCTTATTATTAGAAAAACTCTTTAATACATTTCTAATTCCTCCACCAGAAGCTTTTGAAGCTTCTGGTTTAGAAATATTATTATCTTTTTTTTCTTTCTTATCTGGTAAGCTTTTCTTTTCTTTAGGAGTATCAGGGTTTTCTTCTCTTCTATTAAATCTACGAGATGCCATAATCGAATCAAATCCTCGACGATTTAATCCGGTTGGTGAAACAATTTTAGCCATTTTATTTCCGCTTAAAATGTTTTGACCATAACTTTGATCAACATCTTCATAATTTTCATAATCTGCCAAAAAATCACCACCTAATTAATATTATAATCCTCCACCAGATCCAAATGAATCTAATTCTTCTTGAGTTAATACTATATTAACCCTCATTCTTCTATTACCACAAACAAATAATGCTTGTCCTTGGCTATAATATTTAATGCTTTCTCTCTCTTTATCATTTAAATCAATTAATTTAGACAAATCTTCAACTGCTTGTTTCTTTAAACCCATTACTAAATAATAAGAGGCATTATCAAATATAGCTTTGCCATGAACAATTATATTAGGTGCTGCAAAATCTGTTGGTTGTTGGGTAATCATAATTGTTCCTGTATTATATTTACGACTACGTCTTTGAATTTGAGCTAAGAACTCTGCTCCTAATTCATTTCTACTAGATAATAAGACGTGAGCTTCATCAACCATCATAACAGTATTTACAGTTTTATCTAAACATAATCCCCAAGCATACTTTAAGATATTAAAGAATAAAGCGTTACGAATGTTTTCATCAGAATTCATTAATTCTTTTATATTAAAAACAATAAAGTCAGTATCACTTTCAATTGTTGTATGACCATCAAAATAGTATTTTAATTCTTTAATAAGAGGTCTAACTTTTAATTCCAAGCGTTCCATAACATCTTTTTCATGACTATGTTCAGGCATACTTAGAAGTCGACCTTTAATAGTTGCATATACATCACTAAAGGTTGGAAAATCTTCTGATGTAAACTTAGAGAAATCGGTATCAAAATCTATTTTATAACGTTTATAAGTATCTTGAACAACCTCACTAAACATTGTTAATACATCTTCTTCAATTGAGGGAGAATAATACTTCATAAAAGCTTTTAAACTTTGTAAAGTTCTTGTTAATATAGTGTAACCCAATCCTTGAGCTATTTCTTCTTCATCAGCGTCAACTATTACTTCAAGCGGATTAACCATACCAAACTCTCCGCCTTTACCTAAATCAATGAAATCTCCACCCATTGTTTTAGTCATTTCTTCTAGCTCACCTTCAGGGTCAATTACAACTATTTGGTAACCATTTCTAATATGAGATCTTAAAAGTAACTTAGCAGCTGTAGATTTACCACTACCACTAGTACCAAGAATAATCATATTAGCATTATTACGATTAAATTCTTTTTTAATTTGGAATAAAAATTGATTAAATAATATAACCCCACCAGAGAAATCAAATCCTAATAAAGTAGATAATCCTGGATCTTTTATACTATCAAATACAAATGGATACATAGCAGCAATTGTAACAGAAGGTATAGGTGTTCCAACTCTACTTTCCACATCTTGTTTAGGAAATATCGGAATAATAGATTTCAATACTTTCTCTTGTTCAAACATCAATGGAATAGCTCTCATACCCATATAATCTAAGTAGTTACGCAATTGCATTTTCTTAACTTCCAATTCCTCTTTAGTATCAGCTGTTACCATTATATGCATTTGAAAGTCAAATATTCTTGACTGAGTAGCAGCTAACATTTGAACAAACTCTTCTAATGATTCATAATCCTGTCTGATTCTCTCTTGAATAGTACGATCATTTTCATTTTGATATCTTACTTTCAAATCAGCAATTTCCTTATTAATCATTTTTGATAAAGTTGAAAACTCAATAGGAATATGTTTAATAACTATTTTAACTCCTGACAAATTTGACACTTCTGCTAAATAACCAGGATAAATAGATTTTGGATAACCTATTACAGTTAATATAACTGCATATTTCCCACTTATAGTAAATTCTTGTCCTCTAAATTCAAGCCCCTTAGGAGCTAACTCACTTTTTAAATTCATTGTGGCATCACCGTCCCAAACTCGGCTTGAAAGCCACCATTAAAGAAGTTATCAATTAACATTCTTAAGTCCTCATTTGTAACCTGAGTTGAGTTTAATTGGCAATTTGCCAAACCACTTACCAAACTATTAATTCTTTTCTGAATAAGTTCCATTTTCTTTTCTTTAAACAAAATAAAGTATTCAGTATCAACAACATTTAATTGCGTACTCATAAAAGAATTGGCCTTATTAATATCTTGCATAATTAACTTCCTTACTAGAGGATTTGCTGCTTCATTATATCTAACTTGTAACTGTGATAAAAATATATTTATATCAACAGGTCTATCAGCAATTATTAGCCAAAATTCATAATCTATAACATTATAAAATGTTCTTAAATTAAATATAATATTATCTTGACTATCTTGATCAAGAATAAATATGTTTCTTGGTGACACCTTAACACCAGTTACAAACTCTCCACTGTCTAAATGAATCATTCCATTCAAAATATTCTTAATTGGCACCCAATCTTCAGCATACTTTGAATTAACATTACTTGCCGCAGGCTTACTAACTGCCTTAGGCTGATTTTGTGACTGTATCGTTATCACGCCAACACCATCCTCTCCATATATATCTTCTTCTTCTACCAAAGAAATTAAAGAAATTTCGAATTAATTGCAGTATATTATGATAATAAGGTACAGGAGTAACCAGCAATAAAGCCACTAAAGCTGGTAACAATTGTAGTATCATAAACCCAAGTTGAGCACTCTTTATTGTTACTAGAAATACTAACGTTATTCCTACTCCAGACACAAATATTATCAAATCAAGTACTGTAAAAAAGCCTAATATTAACATTGATTTCTTAGTATTTGCCGGTATTATATACACACTAATCTATTCCTCCTTTTTATTATATCATTTCTTATCTCCACCAGGTGTTCCACCTGTTGGTGGTGGAGTTGAAGCCCCACTACTTTTGGCAGTTCCACCGGTATCACTCATAATATTTTCAAAAAGCGTCCTAGCATCTTTTGATGCTTTAACTTTTTCTATATCAGTAGCATATCCAGCCTCTTTTTTAGCAACTTTGCCAAACTTTTGGAAACTTTCAAAATCTCCACCATAACTTTTAACAGTTTCTCGAGCAGCTACTCTATCTGTTAACTCTTCGCTAACAGCCTGCTTGCCTAAAGTTGCCATTTTATCCGCCACTATATTATTAAAATAAGAGCTTTTAGCAGATTTTGACATAGCATTAAATTCTGCTTTTACATTTGGATCGGCATCCATTTTTGCCCATATTTCACTACGCGTTTCTTCCATATAATGCTTTCTAACTGGATCTACCCCTGGATATTTATCCATAGCTTCTTCAAGTCTAGAATAAGAGCTTTTAGCAAACGCAGCTTTTTTCTTATCACTAGTTTTTGCTCTATACTTGGTACCTCCGGATACACCGCCCCAAAGCAAAGCTGCTTCGGCTTTAGGATTACCAAATCTAGCTCTAGTCATTTCATTAGCTTGATTCCTGCCTTGCCATCCTCCGGCATCCCAACCACCAAGACCACCGACTCTAAATCCAGCTCCAAATCCTTCGCCATTAACCATACTGTTCCATCCTCCACCAAGAGCACCGGTAAATCCACCCCAAGTTTTACCAGCATATTTCTTGCCTGCTGCTTGGCCTTTGGCAACAAGCCCACCAACAACAGCGGCTCCAGCAAGTTTTTTACCAATACCAAGTGACATATCACCATCACTAATACCAAACATTTGAGATATTAATTTTGGAGCTTCCTTCATAAATATAAATATTCCAAAAACTAATAATATTGATACCATAGCATTAACTATTGTTCTATCACTAGCACCACCTGAAGCAACTATATTTTGCCATGCTGCTGGTATAATATTTATTAGAAAAATACAAAAATATATTATCATTAATCTAATAAATACCCCTAAATATGTTCCCATTAGCCCTTTTAACCAATTATCAAATACATCTTGTTTTTTTGGTATTATTCTAAATATTATTGGAACTGGCGCTATAAGCTGAAAATAAGCTAATTTAGCTACACGAACTCCCATATCAATTGAGAATGAAAGCAGAAAATAAGCTACCGCCAGTCCTGTAATTGTAGAAAGTCCCCAACGATATTCTACAAGTTCATTATCCAATTCTTTTCTTACTTGTTCAGCATTTAACTTAGATATTTGACCATAATCGCTTGAACCATAATCGTTAATATCATCAAGCAAAAGACAATAAGTTAACGAAGTGTTTTTTTCAGCTGAACATCCAGCATCATTATTTCCGGCGTATCCAACTGGATTAATAAATGCTGTAAACGTTTTAAACTCTAAATCTTTACCGGTATTTGTAACCATTGTAGAAAAATCTGTATTTGTTGAACTAGCATACCCACCTACTATTAAATTACCAATTATATTTTCGGTAACTACCGCATTTTGAATAGCATATAAATATTTAAATGCGGTTGGTAAAAGAACTATAGCAACCAAAGAAATTATAATGTTTTTTACTAACTTTCCTGTGCTAGCTTCTCCTGAAGCAGCTTTATCAGGATCAGCAATATTCATAAGCAGTTGACTTGCCACCACAAAAAGCATTACAACCCCTAATATTGCATAAATACGAGTAGAAAAGGCTTCAAAAGTAGTTGCTGAAAATAATTGAACACTACAAACAGTTATAAAAACATTATAAAGGACATCAACAAGCCAATAAACTGCTGAATCTAATCCAAGAAAAATAGAATAAAAAATTCTTAAACTAGTACCACAAGTTAACAACAAATTAGCCATTTTCTACCTCCTTTTTCTTTTATATACAAATCCCACTTAAGCCAATTAATGCTAATAATATATTTAGTAATATAGGGACAAAGAATATAGCAATAGCAATTCCTAGTCTTTTTATAGATGTTTGGGATGCCTTCTTTAAAGCTTCACTATCCTGAGCTATTAAAGCTTTAGCAAAATCCATTGACGAAAACACAATAACCATTGCTATACCAAGAACTCTAATTATATTAAAAATATCTACTAAATATTGATGAAACTGACCATTTCCTAAAATACCTTCACAAGTATCGTCTCCAACCGTAACATTTAAACTAGGCCCACTTGGATCCTCGTATTCATCAGCTCCTGTATAAGTTACGATTTCCCCATCTAAACCTATTTCCCCAAAGTTATCAGTACCTGTACACTGACTTTCTGTAATAGATTTACTTAACCTAGTACATATATTATTTACACTCGGTGTCCCGCCATTATCACTCCAAGTATAATAAACTCCTGTACTATTCTCACACGAATAACATCTTCCAGCATCTCCACTACAGGCACTGGCACTTTTTATTGTACTTATATAAGAGCAACTACTACTTGGTCTAGCTCCGCTTGTCCAAGTGTAAGTATCTCCACAAACCCAACAGGCTCCCGTTGTACTTTCTGTTGACCCTGATGAACCAACACAAGCCTCTTCTGTGCTTTTTGAAGTAATGGCACTTCCACAGTTGCTTCCTACTGTCTCATTAGACTCTATCCAAACATAAGTACATCCTTGAGATCCCCCACAGCAATAACAAGCATCAGCACGAACAATTGACGCTGCATAAACATCACTATTTATAATAAACAACCCTAAAAACAAAGCTATTAGACTAAAAACAAATATTCTTATATGTTTCATACTGACCTCTCCTATCATCTATCATGATACCACACATTATCTTTAATTCCAAGTGATTAAAACTAACAATTCCATGGTTTCATAACACATTCAACGCATCCAGAATTGTTACTAACTACAGATGAGTAACCCGAAACAAATTTAAATATCAAATTTACTACAGTCGGTAAGAAAAATATTATTATTCCGGCCATTACTCTTTTTATTATCAACTGCGTTCCTTTTTTAATATCTTCTTCATTTTGAGCTACAACAGCTTTACCTAAATCTATTGATCCCATTACTATTATTAAAACTGGTACCATAATTCTTAAAGCGTTCATCAGATATCCAACCATTTTCCATATCTTTGCTGTTTCTGTACAAAATGGCAAAATAATGTCTTCTTGAGGAATATAATTTGTTGGATTGCCTGATGTACCTGAATATTTTTTAATATCATCAGTATTGGCACATGCCAACTCAGTTGCTCCATCAAAATTAGTAGAACTTATTTCCACATACTTAAACAAATTGTGCGCTTTATAATATATCCCCGCCGGACAAGATGTCATAGCCTCGGGATCAAAACTAATATACCTTTTATCATAAGAATTCAATCCCTCACCAGTAAAACTAACGCCGCTCCTAGTTATTAGCAAATAAGATCCACACAAACATTGAAGATAATTTAAATCTTCTTGGGCGGATATGCTATTCGCTGGATTGCCTTGGTTTATACTTGACGATGATGAAGGACTAATAGAAGTTGTTTCTTTCTGTTCCGTAGCAGAAAGCTCTTTTTTTAAGTATCCATTATCTAACAACATATATAAATGAAAATCAGTATATGTATTATAATTAAAGTAATAATTCAAATCTGGACAAACAATTTTGTCGTTTTCTTCATCCTCAAAGAATGTGGCCAAAACTAAAATTTTACAAGCATAGTAAACACCTTCAAATCCGTTTCTAGCACTGCAACTTGTAGATACTATCTCCCCATTAGCATATTTTATTGTAGCCCCGCTATAATATGCTGTAGATGGAAAAGTATACACACAAGTGGCTGTAGCATCTGAATTTAAAGCTTTTGCATTTCCACTAAAAACTAGAAAACTTAATAAAAAAGTTATAATTAATAAGATGATTTTTTTCATTTAATAATCACTCTCTATCTAAAAAAATTATAGCATAAAAAAAGCCAACTACCAAGAAAATGTTGACTTATTTTTAAATTACTCGCAGTTACCAGAAAATGGATGAACTATACATTCTTGGCAAACTTCATATTGATCTTTATATTCTTCTTTAAATGATCCTACTAAGTTAAATACTAGTCCAATAATTGTAGGTATAAAGAATATAACTATTCCAAAAAGAGCTCTTTTTCCTAGCATTCCTGTTGCTTTCTTAATTTCATCTTCACTTTGAGCTACAACAGCTTTACCTAAATCTATTGATCCCAAAACGATTAATAAAATCGGAATAGCTATTTTAAATACAAATAATATTGTCCCCACAAATCCTAAAATTGACGCAGCGTCCGTACAAAATGTCATATTTTACTTCCTCACTCTCTACCATAATTTTAATATTTATTAAATTGTTTGTCAACAATAGTTAGCTTAAAATTTAAATAAACCTAATATTTTATTGCCTTTTTCTTCTTTTTCTTGAGGATTTTGTTTAATAAAGCCTAATTTTGTTAAAAAGACATCTAAAATATTATGACGATCTTTTTTATCATCTAAAGGGGGAATATTATAATAAACCTGTGTTTTAGCTTCATATTCAAAATCTAAAACATCTTTACTATCAAGTAAGCTTTTATTTAAAACTATTTTTCTCCCTTTTAGTTTTTCAAAAATTCCTCTATTTCTTCTAATCATTTTATTTAATTTAATAGTAGTTGGTTCTATTAAATATAATATATCTCCACAAGCATCTTCATTATCAGTATTATTTAAATCTACTAATACTACATCATATTCTTTAGCTTTTAATAATTCTTTAGCAAAATTTTCTTTAGTAGTACTAATTAAATCTTTATCGTTAAACAACGAAAAGTCTTTGCGATCTATTTCTATTCCTAAAACTTTATAATTTCTTTGTAATTGTTTTTTTAACATATAAATTAAAGTAGTAGCTCCAGCATGATCAGTTACATTTACAATCCCAATTATTTTTGTATCAGGACTACCTTCCACTTTTTCTACAACAGTAGTAGTTAAATCATTTAATTGATGAATTTGCGCCACATCTTTATAACTATTAGGATTTTGAATTAAGTATTTAATTGTTTCTACATTTCGACTAAAATTATATATTCCCATCGAAATAAGTTTAGACAAATAAGCTGCTGAACTGGATTCTTCGCTATCATCTAAAACTAAGATAACTTTACTCATATCTAAACCGGCTGATAATCTTTGAATGGTATTAATATCTTTATAATTTTTAATAGCGGTAATATCTAATATCATTCGATTATAAAAGAAATTAGAAAAAGTACTGATAATTTCATCAACATCAAATTCTCCATACATAGTTTTAATTATATCAATATCTAAATTAGCTAACATTGCTTGATATTTATTTGCTACTATTACATTCATAATTTATATCTCCTTTTTATTCCTAACATTCACCCCAAGTTAAACAATCAGCTGGGTACTGTATTTCTGTGGTTTCACCAGTTACTTTAAAAGTAAATAAATCCCCAAAAATTGGTAAATCCATATCAAAGAAAAGCACAACACTATAATATGATCTTTGTTTTTCTATTTCATTATAAGTATTATATTTTCTAACACAATAGCTATACTTAGTAGTACTACCATCTTTATATTCGCCATACCCTTGGTAGTTTTTTGGACATTTACCATGGTTTACATAACCAACACTTTCTAAATAACTAGCTATTTGTTCAATAGCCCCAGGATCAGCAGCATCTATATTACTAGTTAATCCTTCTTCTCTTTCAATTATATTAATTACTTCATTTTTTACTTTAAAGGATTTTGAGTAATTAATAGCTACTGCTAAATAAGCTGTGAAAAGCAATATAAAAATAATTACTAATGAAAATAACCAAGTTCCACCAATAGATTGTCTCATTTTTATATCACCTTACTTTTAGACATCACTATAAAATAGTTGATTAGAATCACCTTTTATAGAAAAGGTAAACCAATCTCTAAATATTGGCAAATCTATTTGAAAGAAAACCTCTACTTGATAATAAGAACTTTCCGCATAGTCTTCTTCGCCACCAACATTAACTACTTTATAACAATAAACATTTTCACCTACTCCAAAGTCTTTATCACTGTTATTACCAGTCATTCCTTCAGAGCACTTTCCTGTGGTTCTATACCCCACATTAGTTAAATAGGCTGCTATATCTTCGGCAGCCTTATCTGTGTACCCATTTTCTCTTTCGATTATATCAACAATCTCATTCTTCACATTATAGGCTCTTGAATAGTTTATGGCTAGACAAAGGTAGCCAGTAAACAACATCACAAATAGTACAACTATATTGAAAAGCCACGTTCCACCTATTGCCTCTCTCACTTAAATCACCTACTAATTTTTATTTACATGGACAAGTAATTGTTGATGTACCAGTGGAATTTCCTTCATCATCATATTCATAGTAAACACATGATGTTGTTTTTGCTCCACTTGCACATTCATCACATATAGCATTAGCACATTTTGTACTTTGACTAATATTATTTTTGATAATTGGCCATACCAATGTGTAAAACACAACTCCTATTGCTGCTATAGCAATTACTGTTATAACAGTCATATTTAATTCTCCCGTCGCTTCTTTCATTTAATGACTCCTCCTTAATATAATTTAATTATACTCAATTTAAATGTTTTTAGCAATCAATTACACATTAAACATCATTAAAATTGACAGCACTAATAACAACATAACCCCAGCACCAGTTGACACTAACATATACATTGTTTTATTTTCCATCTTTTCCAAACGCTCTTTGTATTTAGTTTCGCGAGATTTTTCTTGTAAATTAGAAATAGTTTTCGAAAAAGTTAATAATTGTTCTTGTTTTCGATCTTGTCTTCCTAAACTTAATCTATATAAAAGTCTCATCATACGCATTGAATCTCTTACTGGATATTCTCTAGCAAATTCCATATATGGTTCAATTGAAGCATCTCCAGCATCAATTTTTTCTACTAATCTTGTTAACCCATCTTTAAAGATAGTTGGTGCCTCTTCAACTGATTTTCCCATTGCTACAGGAACTGTATAATGTTGAATTAAAATTTCTAAGCTTTTTAAATAATACGGTAATAAAAGATCAATATCATGTAAATGCTTTTTATAATAATTTTTCTTATTTATATAATCTAATTTAAACATTAAGTAACCAGCTAATAAAGAAAATATAACATTTACATAAGATAATTTAGTTATGAATAAAAATAATAATAATATAATAACAATAAATCCATT
>DAOSVX010000003.1:0-25172 GCA_035379765.1 Bacilli bacterium
AGAAGCAACAAGCCCAACATTAGGAATAATAGTAGTTGATACTAATTCAAATGACTATACTCAAGATTGCTATGGAGATGGAGTGACATTGTTTGATTTAACAGCAATTTTTGGTTCGGGTAATGAACCAACTCAAGCTTGGTGTGATGCCAACTTAGATTATTTTGATGGAATCCAAAATTTACATTTATCGCCATAAAAAAGAAGCTAATTAGCTTCTTTTTTGTTATAATGAAAAAGGTGATAAAATGAAAAAGCTAAAAGACTTTTTTAAAAACAATTATAAATTTTTAATAGCTGTTATATTGATAATACTATTATTTCAAGTAAATTTACCTTATGTGGTTTATACTCCAGGAGGATTAATAGATTTAAAGAATAGAGTAGAGATAGATAATTCTTATGAAACTTCTGGTTCTTTTAATATGTCTTATGTATCAATGATAAATGGTAATATTCCTTTTTTATTACTAAGTTATGTAATACCTAATTGGGATATTGAAAAGACTACTGATGTAACTTATGAAAATGAAACATTAGAAGAAACTTTAGAAATAGATAAAGCTTTATATGAAGAATCAATTAATAACGCTATTATTGCGGCTTTTACTGAGTCTGGTAAAGAAATAGTAATAAGCAAAGAAGATAATGAGGTAATTTATATTTCATCTTATTCGGAAACTAATTTAGAAGTCGGGGATATTTTATTAAAAGCCGATGGAATAGAAATTACTTCTTTAGATACTTATAAAGATATAGTTGAAAATCATGAACTAGGAGATGTTATAAATTTAGTTGTTTTAAGAGCTGACGAAGAAAAAAATATATCTATTGTAGTAAAAGATGATAATAGCGAAAAGAAAACTGGTATTGGTTTTGTTACTTTGAAAGAAATAGAAACAGATCCTACTGTCGAAGTTACCATGGCTGAAAGTGAATCAGGCCCATCCGGAGGCTTAATGTTAGCTTTAAGTATCTATAATAGTATAACTGAAAATGATTTGTCTAAAGGCTTAAAAATAGCTGGTACAGGGACAATTGATGAAGCAGGTAATGTCGGTGAAATAGGAGGAATAAAATATAAACTTCTAGGAGCTATTAAAAATGATGCTGATATTTTTATTTGTCCAGCCGATAATTACAGCGAAGCTAAAGAAATTTTAGAAACTGAAAATAGTAATCTAAAACTAATAAGTGTTAGTACATTAAAAGAAGCAATTGAAAAGCTAAGTTAAATTGCTTTTTTAGTCTTTAAAAGGTATAATAACTTTAGGTGTTTTTATGAAAAGAGAAGACGTCAATATAGACGAGTTAAGTCCAATGATGAAACAATATATGGAGATAAAATCTCGTTATGAAAATGAGCTTTTATTTTTTCGCTTGGGAGACTTTTATGAACTCTTTTTTGAAGATGGGATGTTAGCATCTAAAGAATTAGAACTTACTTTAACTGGTAAGAATGCTGGGCTAAAAGAAAGAATTCCCATGTGTGGAGTTCCTTATCATTCTGTTAAACCTTATATTGAAAAACTTATATCTAAAGGCTATAAAGTAGCTATATGTGAACAATTAGAAGATCCTAAAACTTCTAAAGGAATGGTTAAAAGAGATGTTATTCAAGTAATTAGCAAAGGTACTTTTGTAGATTTAGATTTTTTAAATGCATATGATCATAGTTATGTAGGTAGTTTACTTGATTTTAATCATACTTATGTCTTAACATATGCGGATATATCAACGGGTAATTTATATACGTTAATGATGCCTCATATAAAAGAAAAGTTAGTTAACGAAATACTTAACTTAGGTTTAAAAGAAGTAATATTAGAAAATAACGAAGATTATGAGTTAATTGATACTTTAAAAAATAAAAATAATATCGATATTAATATATCTAGTGAATATTTAGAAGAAGAATATAAAAATTTATATAAGAATGTCAAAGAACCAAAACTAATAAGAGGTATAGAGCATTTATTATATTATTTAGTAATAAAAGAATTAAAAGATTTAAGTCATTTTAATGAAGCAGTTATTATCAATCCTAATTTATATTTAGAGTTAGATGTTCATACAGTAAGAAATTTAGAATTAGTCGAAACTATTCGACTAAAAGAACGTCATAATTCTTTAATATGGTTAACGGATAAAACTAAAACAGCTATGGGATCTAGATTATTAAAAAGTTGGTTGATGAATCCTTTAAAAGACATAAATGAATTAAATAAAAGATATGAAAAAATTGAAATTCTAAATAGTGAATTTTTAGTTAAAGAAGAACTAAGAAAAGATCTAGATAAAATATATGATATTGAAAGACTGTGTGGTAAAGTTACTTGTGGTAGTTTAAATGCTCGTGATTTATTACAAATTAAAAATTCTTTACTGGTTTTACCAAGTATAAAAAACAATTTAACTAATATTGGGTTTAAATATGAATTAGAAACTTTAGCAGATTTAAAAGATTTATTAGAAAAGGCTATTAATATTGATCCACCAATTACTTTACATGATGGGGGAATAATCAAAACCGGATTTAATAAGACTTTAGATGAATTAAAAAGTATTCGTAGTGGTGGTAAAAAATATTTAGCTAAAATAGAAGAAGAAACTAAAGAAAAAACCGGTATTAAGAACTTAAGAGTGGGGTATAACAAAGTGTTTGGGTATTTTATTGAAGTATCTAAAGGTCAAGTTAAAAATGTTGATCCATCTTTTGGTTGGGAAAGAAGACAAACTTTAACTGATAAAGAAAGATATATTACTCCCGAACTAAAAGAAAAAGAATCTTTAATCTTAAATGCTGAAGAAAAAATTATCAATTTGGAATATGAATTGTTTTTAGAAATTAAGGATAAAGTAAAACAAAAGATCTTTGATTTAAAAAAGATTGCTAATATTATCAGTGAAATAGATGTTTTGTGTTCTTTATCTGTTATTAGTGAAGAGTACTCTTTAGTAAAACCTAAATTAACTTTAAAAAGAGAAATTAATATTATTGATGGTAGACATCCTGTAGTAGAATATTTAAGTCATAATGAATATGTAGCTAATAGTTTAAATATGCCAGAAAATGTTCATACTTTAATAATAACTGGTCCTAATATGTCTGGTAAAAGTACTTATATGCGTCAATTAGCTTTAATAGTTATTATGGCTCAAATGGGTTCTTTTGTGCCTGCTAAAGAAGCTACTTTGCCAATATTTGATAAAATATACACCAGAATTGGGGCTAGCGATGACTTAGTAGGTGGTGAATCTACTTTTATGGTTGAAATGAAAGAGGCTGAGAATGCCATTAAAAATGCTACTAAGGATAGTTTAATTTTATTTGATGAATTAGGTAGAGGAACAGCTACTTATGATGGGATGAGTTTAGCAGAAGCTATTTTAGAGTATATTAATAATAAAATAAAATGTAAGACTTTATTTTCGACTCATTATCATGAGTTAACTGATTTAGAAAAACGTTTTTCGGGTATTAAAAATGTTCATGTAAGTGCTTTAGAGGAAAATGGTAATATTATATTTTTACATAAAGTAAAAAACGGAGCAGTTGATAAAAGTTATGGTATTCATGTGGCAAAACTTGCTAAAATGCCTGATGAAGTAATTAAAAGAGCTAGTGAAATATTAGCAACTTATGAAAATAGTGAAACTAAAAAAACAAAGAGAAATGAAAATCAAATAACTTTTGATTTTGCCGAAGAAAAACCTAATCCTGTTAAAGAACAACTAGATACTATTGATCCACTTAAAATAACACCATTAGAAGCTTTAAATATATTATATGAATTAAAACAAAAGAATAAATAAGGAGGATAATATGAAAGAATTAAAAACTATTTGGGGTAAAAAATTAGATTTAAAGGATAAAAAGAAAAGATTAAAAAATTATCTTTTAGAATCATTAATCTTTGCCGGAATAATGGCTGTATTAGATGTTTTAGCTATATTTGCTACAAAAAACAAATCAGTTTTCTTTTTTGTTGATAATTACGCAATTAACTTTATTATTACGGTAATTATTACGACTGTTTTACTTTTTTTACTTGCTTTTCTAATTGATTACTTGGTTTGTGAAAAAAACATAAAGAAAATTAAATAAATGATATAATGGAGTAGGTGAATTATCATGGGTAAATCTAGAAGTGAATTAAGAAAAAAATGTATGGTTATTTTATACCAAGTAGAACTAATGAAAAAAAGTAACATTAGTTATGATTTAGATGAAATAATTAAAAATAATTTAGATATCGATAGCGAATTTGTTAAAGATATTATTTATGGTGTAACTACTCATAATGATGAGATAGAAAAAGAAATAAATAAATATTTAATTAATTGGAGTTTAGATAGATTAGATAAAATAGGTGGAGCTATATTAAAAATAGCTACTTATGAATTAATGTATACTGATACACCTCCTATTGTTGTTATAAATGAAGCGATAAATTTAGCTAAAAAATATAGTGATGATTCAATTCGTAAAATAATTAATGCTTCTTTGGATAGGATGATGAAAGATTATGAATGATAAGTATCAAAGTGTTAGTGATATTAATAAATATGTCAAAAATATTGTTGATAAAGATGCTTTTTTAAGCAAAGTATATTTAAAAGGAGAAATATCTAACTTTAAATTTCATAGCCGAGGTCATTTATACTTTTCTTTAAAAGATGAAGAAAGCAAGATAAATGCTGTTATGTTTGAATTTAATCGTTTAAGAGGACTAGATTTTGAACCCGAAGACGGAATGAATGTCTTAGTAGAAGGCAAAGTAAATGTTTATGTCCCTAATGGTGCTTATCAAATATACGTCGAAAAAATGACTCAAGATGGTCTAGGTAATTTATATATTGAGTTTGAAAAACTTAAAAAGAAACTGGCAGCTAAAGGTTTATTTAATACCGAACATAAAAAACCAATTCCTAAGTTTCCTCATAAAATAGGTATTATTACAGCTAGTACTGGAGCAGCCATAAAAGATATTTTAAGTACTATAAAAAGACGTTATCCTATTTGTGAAACAATTTTATTCCCGAGTTTAGTTCAAGGAGATGGAGCTAAAGAAAACATTGTTAAACAAATAAAAGAAGCTAATAACTATGACTTAGATTTAATTATTTTAGGTCGTGGTGGTGGGTCTATAGAAGATTTATGGGCTTTTAACGAAGAAATAGTTGCTGAAGCTATCTATGAATCTAAAATACCGATAATAAGTGCTGTTGGTCATGATGTTGATTATACAATAAGTGATTTTGTAGCTGATTTAAGAGCACCAACTCCAACAGGTGGAGCGGAAATGGCCGTTCCTAACATTGAAGATTTAAAAGAATTATTAAAACAATATCAAATAAGAAGTTATCAATCTATTAATAGTTATTTAAATAATTATATTAGTAAATTAAAAGCTTTAAAGACGTCATATATACTTAAAAATCCTTTAGCATTATATGAAGTAAAAGAGCAAAAATTAAGTAACTATATAGATAATTTAAATACTTATATTAATAATTTATTAGATAAATATAAATTTGATTATAAATTATTATTAAATAAAATAACTTTATTAAATCCTTTAAATATTTTAGAAAAAGGTTATGGAGTTATTTCTAAAGATAAAAAAATAATTAAATCAGTTAAACAAGTAAAAATAGCTGATGAAGTTGTTATAAAATTATATGAAGGCAAATTAAAAGCCCAAATAAAAGAAATATTATAGGAGGTAGTTATGGAAAAGAAAGAAGTTAAATTTGAAGAAAAATTTAAAGAGCTAGAAAAAATAGTTAGTGAATTAGAAAATGGTAATGTTGATTTAGATCTTTCAATTGAAAAGTATACTAAAGCCATGAAACTAGCTAAAGAATGTGGGGATAAGTTAACAGAAGCAACTAATAAAGTAAATAAAATACTAGAAGATGGTAAATTAAAAGATTTTGATATTGAAGATTAATTTTTAAGTAGGGGGATTTATGGAATTACAAACAAAACCTAATCTTATAATATGGGATATAGATGGAACGCTTACATATTATTGTACAGTAAGATATCATTACAAAGATGTTCTTATTGAACTTGGTATTGAACCAAAAGAAGAATATGTTGATGAAATATTAATGACGATTGCTAAATTTTTAGAAATGGCTACTATTGAGCATTGCTTTTCGCAAGATTATTTTTCTAAATATAATGAAACTCATTTATATTTCTTGAGAGATTCTGGTATTAGTGGAACTGAGTTTTCTAATAAAGGTAAAGAATTACAGCCAAAATATTTATTATCACATATAGGAATGTATAGGTTATTAGATTTTATTTATGAAAGAACTGAAATAACACAAGTAGCTTTTTCTAATTGGTTTTTAGATGTTCAAGAAGAAAAATTAAGAAGTTTTGGTTTATTGCCATTTATTTCTAAAATTTATACTCCGGAAACAATTTTTGCTAAACCAAGTACTGAAGGATTTAATTCCATTTTGGAGGCGGAAGGAATAGAACCGAAAAAAGCGATTATGATTGGTGATTCAGCAGAAGATTTAGGAGCAAGTGGGGCAGGAATACCTACCATATTAATAGATCATTTTGGGGATAAACAAGATTTATATTCTCAAGCAGGAGAAGTAGCGAGAACACCTAATGATATAAAAGAATTAATACTAAAAAAATAAGCTTAATGCTTATTTTTTAATACTTATTAAACTAAGTAAGCAATTACCATAGCTACTACACCAGCAACCATAATTAGTAATGCTATCCAAGAAACAATCTTTAATGTTTTCTTATTCATATATTCACCTCTTAAGTATCACTAATAATTTAACACAATTTATTATTTGTGTAAATATATTAAAGCTGATATAATTTCTTATAGAGGTGTTATTTACTATGAAAAAAAGAGTAGTAGTAGGACTTAGCGGTGGAGTTGATTCAGCAGTTGCTGCTTATTTACTTAAAAAAGAAGGCTATGATGTAATAGGCCTTTTTATGCGTAATTGGGATAGTAGTATTAATAATGATACTTTAGGTAATCCTAATATAAATAATAATATATGTCCTCAAGAACAAGATTATAATGATGCTCAAGAAGTAGCTAATAAGTTAGGCATCCCTTTACATAGAGTAGATTTTATTAAAGAATATTGGGATGATGTTTTTACTTATTTTTTAAAGGAATTAAAATTGGGTAGAACTCCTAATCCTGATTTAATGTGTAATAAATATATAAAATTTGATTTATTTGTTAAAGAAGCTTTAAAATATAAAGCTGATTATATTGCTACTGGTCATTATGCTAAAACTAAAGATAATCATTTATATAGAGGAACTGATCGCAATAAAGATCAATCTTATTTCTTAGCTCAGTTATCTTCTAAACAACTTAATAATGTTTTATTTCCAGTAGGTGATTTAACTAAAACAGAAGTAAGAAAAATAGCTAATGAAATAGGGCTTAATGTGGCTATTAAAAAAGATTCTACCGGCATTTGTTTTATTGGGGAAAGAAATTACCAAGCTTTTTTAAAAAATTATTTAAAACCTAATCCAGGGGAAATTATTGATATTGAAACTAACAAGGTGGTAGGGGAGCATACTGGTTTAATGAATTATACAATTGGCCAAAGAAAAAATGTTGGGTTAAGTGGTGATAAAGAAAGACATTTTGTAGTTGGTAAAGATATAGATAAAAACATTTTATATGTAGCTTTTAAAGAAGATAATAGATATTTATATTCTGATGCTTGCTTAATAGATAGTGTTAATTTTATTAGTGATAAAAGGCCAGAAAAATGTACGGCTAAATTTAGATATCGTAGTACCGATATACCAGTTAACTTAGAATATTTAGATAATAATACTATTTTAGTTAAATACCCTAATAAAGCTAAAGCAGTAACGCCAGGACAAGCTTGCGTATTATATTTAGAAGAAGAGTGCTTAGGTAGTGGAATAATTAAAGAAATATATAAAAACAATACTAAATTATGGTATTTATAATACTATTTTTCGTTGACAATTAACTGTTAAGTAATATATAATTAGTATGTAAAATAGAAAGTAGGGAAGTGCTAGATGGACAGGTTAAATGATCTATTACAAGAATTAGGAATATCAAAGGTTAGATTGGCTAAATACTTAGGTGTATCGAGACAAATGGTTTATAATTATTTAGAAATGGATTCTATAAGTAAGTGGCCTAAAGAAAAAAAATTATTGTTTTTAAAATTATTAAATCTTCAAGATGGTAATGATGATACTATAAAGGAAATTAAAGTAACTGCCGACTATATAATGGAAGTTGAAGGAAGATTAAATCAAGGCGTAAAAGACTTTTCTGATTTAGATAGTTGTTTTGATTTGAAAGGATTAAAAAAAGAAGAACAAGAATTAATAGTTGATATAACTGCAGTATTAAAAGAAAAAATGTTGGATGAAAAACATGGTAAGCAAAATTTTATAGCTTTTACATATCTTTATCATCTTTTACAAGCATATGATAATGTTCCTGAAATTAAATATATCTTTGGTTATATGTCAAAAGCTACAGGATTTACTAATCCTAATCAATTTACTTTTGATGAAGATAAACAATTTATATTTGAAGGAATACTATATTCAGCTTTAAACCTTTATAATAGCGGGGGAACCAGCAAAAGTAGATTGATTGATTCTCATAAAAGATTTGTTCAAGAAATTGAACAACGTAATGAAGAGAAATTATCTCGTACTCAACAATTAAATACTATTAAAGTTCAAGCTTTAAAAGAATTAAATTATACTACCATAAATGAACAAAATGCTGCAGAAGTATTAGAAAAGATGGCCGAAATAGAAGCGAGAAAGGTTTAATAAATAACAACATATAATATATATTATGTTAACCAAATAATAAAACAAGATATAAATAATTACTAAAAAAAGACTAATAAAATAGTCTTTTTTATAGTATATATAATATATGTTATGTAAAAAAAATAAATTTAAAATAATATAATTTAATTATTTTTATGACTATGAGGATGATATTCTGTATAGTCTTTTTTTAGTTGCTCATTAACTAAATGAGCATAAATTTGAGTTGTGGTAATATCACTATGACCTAATAGTTCCTGTATTACTCTTAAATCTGCTCCATTTTGTAGTAGGTGGGTAGCAAATGTATGTCTAATAGTATGTGGTGATATATCTTTTTTAATATCTTTTTTAGCAGATTCTAATTTAATAAATTTAAAAACTGATTGTCTACTAATTGGTTTACTATAACGATTTATAAATATATATTCGGTATTTTTATTTTTAAGGATAATAGGACGATACTTATATATATATATATCAAGATGTTTTTTAGCTTCACTAGTTATAGGAATAATTCTTTCTTTACTCCCCTTCCCCATAACTTTTATAAAATCGTTTTCAAAATCAATATTATTTATTTTTAATTTAATTAATTCACTAATTCTAATACCAGTAGCATATAAAAGTTCTAAGATGGCTTTATTACGAAAATCATAAGAATTATGACATTTTATATCTAATAATTTATTCATTTCATCAACAGTAAGATATACTGGCAACAATTTATCTTTTTTAGGCATTTTAAGACTTATACAAGGATTTTTATCTATTAAACTATCATCTAATAGAAAATTATAAAAACTCTTTATAACAGTTATTTTATGACTAATAGAAGTATTTTTTATATTAATAGTGTTTTTTTGAATATATTGTTTAATTTCTTTAGTATTAATATTTAAAATATTTTTATTTTTAAAATATTTAAAAAATTCCTTTAATTCATACATATAACTATTTATAGTATTATTAGAATATTTACATTCATATTTTAAATAATCTAAATATTTTGTTAATAAATCATTGTTATTCATATAACCTACTCCATATTTATTATAACACATAAAAAAAGACTAAATAATTAGTCTTTTAATTATAAACTATTTACTTATTAGAGCAGGAGTTTCTTCACTTGATAATTCTATTAAAGCTTGCTTTTTAGCTTTTTCAATTATATCTAAAGCAATTAACTCTTCTCTATGGGCTTTTTCACTGTTATCTATATCTTCATTTGTAAAAGATTCACCATTTTGCGGATCTGGGAAAAATGTGTCTCGGTCTGCACCTTTATCACTAATTTCTACACCAAATTTCTCACTTATTTTCGTTCTAATTTTATCAATTTCTAAATCAATTTGATCAATTTGTTCCCAAGCTTTGGAAGACTTTTGATTATATGCTTTACAAAAATTTTCATAAAAATCAGGTAGTGGGTGTGTCTTCTCATCAATAGCTGCTATGTCATCAATATAATGGATAAAGTCATCATAATCGCCAGAATTAAAACCCAACCCTTCTAATTTAGTTTCAAAATCTTCAACCATTGATTCTTTTCTAAAACGATTTTGCCTTTCTATTATATCTTGATATATACTATATATATGTTTTAAATATCTATGTTCTGTTCTTTTTATTTTTCCTTTCATTAGAAAACTAAAAAAACTATCTTTCATTTCTTCTATTTTTTTAAAACTTGTTTTTAAATCTGTAAATTGTTCTTCTGCAATAAAAGGTTTTAATCCTCTTTCAATAAAAAGATTAGGAGATAACATACCATTCATAAAAATGCAATCGCTCCAACCTGGATAAGGATGAACTTTATTGATACTTTCTATTTTCTTAATAAAATTTTCTATTTTTATTCTTATTTCACTAGCTAAATCATTTTCTACATCAATTTCTGCCCAAAGATAAAATTGTTTTAATATTTTATCCTGCTTTTCATCTGGTAATCTTTTTAAAAATGGGAAAGAATTTAAAAATAGCTCTTTTATTTCAGAAGGCGAAATTTTAATTTTTAAAAGTTCTTCTTTTTCTTTTCTTATTTGATTATATCTGTTTGCTATTGGCAAAATTTCTTTCCTTTTTTCTTCATCGGATGAAATAGCTGAAAAGATAATATTTCCGGGATCTATTCCATTAACTGCTACTCTTTCATATAAATTTTTTGAATGCTCAATCTCGTCTTGTTTCCTAGGAAGAACAACAGTTTTTATTTCTGCATCTTCAATTAGTTCATATAACCTTTTCTGGTATTCTTCTGCTAAAATATCTCTTAACTTTTCGGTACTAACAGTATTTAAAAGCTCTAATAACATAGTTTTATGGGCCAACTTTATTTCTAATAAACCTATTTGTTTGCCTAACTCACTATTTTCAGTTTCGTTAACAAAATCAAGAATTTCATTATCACTTAAACCATTATTTATTTGAGCTTCTAATTCTTTAATTTTTTGTTTTATTCTGGCAATTTCAGCTTTAGTTTCAGTAATAAATTTTGGTCTTTCCGCTTCTATTTCTTGGTCTGTTGCTTGCATAACTCTAGTATGTGCAGCTAGAGATATATTATTTAGTAAGGTTTTTTTATTCTTTCTAAGTTCTGCTATTTCTTTAGGAGTTAATCCTTCAGAATTAGCTAATTTTTTATTTATTTCTTTTATTGTTGCTAAAAAATATTTAGCAAACGAAATTGTTGGGATTTTAACCATTATTTTCGTCCTTCCTTTCAAGATTTTCAATTTTAGAAATAAAATCATTTACTTCAGTTAAAGACATTTTAGCAAATGTTTCTTTTAAATCATCTTCGCTTAAAGACATAAAAAGTTGAATGTTTTTATTTAACTCTTCTTGACTCATAACAATACCTAAATATATATTTTCTAATCTAATTATAATATATTTTATTTATAATGTAAATTTAATTTACATTAATGTAGATGAGCTTTATTATTATAACGTATTAAAAAAGACTAAATATTTAGTCTTTTAATATAAGTTTACCTGCTACCCATTTCAAAGGATTCACTTTGAGCATTTTTAATCATATTTAATGCAGCAACTTCATCGCGATATTTTTTTTCAGCCTCTTCAATATCTTTGCCAGTTAAATATCCTTCTGATTGAGGAAAAATCATTTCTCGGTCTTCAGGATTTATTTCTATACCATAATTATCTTTAATATAATTAATAATTTCATCTAAAGCTCTATCTATTTTACTAATTTCAGTTTGACTTTCAGTTTTTTTTGCTTCACCAGCAGTTTTCACTTTTTCAAAAAATGATCCAAAAC
Organism: Bacilli bacterium; assembly: GCA_035379765.1. Classification (GTDB taxonomy): domain Bacteria; phylum Bacillota_I; class Bacilli_A; order RF39; family UBA660; genus DAOSVX01. The sequence goes on from DAOSVX010000003.1 coordinate 12,144, forward strand.
CTTTTGCTATTTCATCCATATAATCCAATAAACTTATATTTTCTGGGGTTGCTTGGTCTTTAGTTTTTTTAAGATATTCTCCTAGTTTGGCAAGAGCTTTTTCCTTACTAATTTTTTCCTCTATCATTGTATGTATACTAGTTGTATCTTCAATTAATTTGGTTTGACCTTTAGCTATTTTTTTCTTATTAAAAATTCTAATAAATATATTTTTCCTTGATTTTTGGAAATTATTATATTGTTCTTTAAGCTCATCATAGCGTTCAGCTCCGATAAAATCCTTAGTTTCTTCTAATGCATCTAGAAAATCAGCACTAATAATTGTTTTACTTTCATCTTTAGGATCTTTTGAATAAAAGGAATGAATAAATGGATGGTACTTTTTAGTAAATTCTTCATCTACTTTTTTTAATTCTTCCATTTTATCACTAATAGCTTTTATTACTCCATCAACTGATTCTTTGCCAGCAGAAATATTAACCCATTCACAAAAAAAAGCTATATATTCATCAGCATAAAAACTATCTTTTAGAGAAGGAAATGAATCTTTAATTAATTTATCAATTTCTGATAAACTAAATTTTACGTCTTTAACTTCATCTTTTTTCGCTATTAATCCATTATATTTATTAGCAATTGGTAGAATGTCCTCTCTTGCTTTGGGATTGCCAGCTATTTTAGCAAAAACAATGTTTTGTGGATTAATTCCAGCTTTTGAAACCCTTTCATATAAATCTTTTGCATAAGAGCTTGTCTCTTCAAATGTTGGTGCTTTATCAGTATCTAAAAAGCTTTTCCAATCTATTTTTTTGAAAGCCGTTGTTTGTAAATGTTTAATTAATATATCTTTTAAAGTTTTTATATCAATACTTTGATATTTTTCTATTATTTCTTTTGCTTGTTTGATTTGCCATTCTATATTATCTTTTTCAGCTAATAAATCTTTTAAATCTTCATCAGATAAATTAGCGTTTATTCTTGGTATTATTTCATTAAGTTGTTCTTCTAAAGATTTAACAATTGCTTCATGTTCGTTAATAACTTTTTGTCTTTCTTGATTTATTTCTTCGTCAGAAGCTTCTCTAATTCTTGCTTCTGCCGCCAAAAGTATTGTTCTAATAGCGGCTTCTAAATCTTTTTGAAGGTCTAATAGATGCTGCTGTTTTTGCAATTGTTTATCAGAAAAATCATCAGAAGAAAGTTCTCTTTCAATGTCAGCTATTTCTGCTTCAGCATTTCTTATATGGGAAATGCTTTCATCTATTATTGTTTTTAATTTTTCGATATATTCTTTATCAAAAGGGTTCTTTTTATATGTTTCGGTATTTTCTATTTTCGCTAAAAAAACTCCTAATTTTTCACAATAGTCAATAATTTGTGTTAAATTTAAACTACTAAAATCCAAAACTGATAAGTTAAATTTTTCTTCCATTTCATCATCAAATTCATAATGATATCTAATATTTATATTTATTAGAAGTTCCTTAATATATTGGTATAATCTTTCTTTTTTTCCAAAGTTTTCTTGTTTTAACCAATTTAAATGGTTTTTTTCATATCTTCTAATACTTTCTTCCGACTTTTTAATATTATTTGCTATGCCTTCAATTTTAAGTAAATATAGTTTAACAAATTCTTCTTTTGGTAACTTAACCATTATTTTCGCCCTTCCTTTCAAGATTTTCAATTTTAGAAACAAAATCATTTACTTCAGTTAAAGACATTTTAGCAAATATTTCTTTTAAATCATCTTCGCTTAAAGACATAAAAAATTGAACATTTTTATCTAATTCTTCTTGACTCATAACAATACCTCCAAATATACATTTTTCTAATTTAATTATAATATATTTTATTTATAATGTAAATTTAATTTACAATAATGTAGATGAGTTTTGTTATTATAAAAAAAAGACTAAATAATTAGTCTTTTAATTTTAATTTATCTGCTACCCATTTCAGGAAACTCCTTTTTTATTACTTCTTCTGTTGAACTACTTTTGCCAATACCTAACCAATTTCTATACCATATATCCTAAGTATATGTTTCTTACTATATAATTGAAACACAAATTTTATAAAATATAAATCATTTTGCTATACGAACATTTATTTGTTGCCTTTTATTTATATGGTATAATTACTATGGGTGTGATAAAAATGGAATTATTAGCTAATAAACTAAAACCAACTAAATTAAAAGATATTATTGGTCAGGAGCATTTAATAGGTAAAAATAAAATACTTAGTACTTTGGTTAGTCAAAACAAAATGTTTTCGATTATATTATATGGTAAACCAGGTACCGGTAAAACTAGTATAGCTAATGCTATTGTTAATGAACTTAAAAAACCTTATCGTTTTTTAAATGCCGTTGTTAATAATAAAAAAGATTTTGATATTGCAATTGAAGAAGCTAAAATGAATGGTGAAATGCTTTTAGTAATTGATGAAATACATCGAATGAATAAAGATAAACAAGATTTACTCCTACCCTATATTGAAAATGGTTTAATTATTTTAATTGGTTTAACTACTGCTAATCCCTATCATAAAATAAATCCCGCCATTAGGAGTAGATGTCAAATATTTGAATTACATGAATTAACTACCGAAGATATTAAAAAAGGCCTTAAAAAAGCTTTAAAAAGTTTTAAAGATGTTAAAATAGATGATGATTCTTTAAATTTTATTACTATTTCTTCTTCAGGTGATTTTCGGAGTGCTTTAAATTTATTAGAAATAGCTTATTATGCTTCCAAAGATCATAATATAAATATTTCTTTGTTAGAAAGTATTCATGCTAAAAAAGTCTTTTATCATGATAAAGGTGAGGATGGTCATTATGATGTTTTAAGTGCTTTTCAAAAGTCAATTAGAGGTAGTGATGTAGATGCAGCGTTACATTATCTAGCTAGACTTATCGAAGCTGAGGATTTAGATAGTATTTATAGAAGAATGACAGCTTGTGCTTATGAAGATATAGGACTTGCTAACCCTGGTATGGGTCCTAAAGTAATGGCTGCTATTGAAGCTAGCGAGTTACTAGGGTTTCCAGAAGCTAGACTTCCTTTAGCTGTAGTAGTTACCGAACTAGCTTTATCTCCTAAAAGTAATAGTGCTTATTTAGGTATTGATAAAGCTCAAAATGATATTCATAAAGGTAGTACTGGTAATGTTCCAAATCATATAAAAGGAACAAGCATTACTTATAAATATCCCCATGATTATCCTAAGTATTATGTTAAACAACAATACTTACCTAATTTAATAAAAGATCATAAGTATTATGAAGCTAAACATAATAAATATGAAGAAAACTTAGTTAAAATAAATAATGAAATGAAAAAAGACTAATAATTAGTCTTTTGTTTTATATAAAAATTACCCAAAGGAGAGTACGCAGTGATAAAACACCCGCGCACCGCAGGTGGGCATCACATTAACATCGTTAGGATCCTAACATACTTAATGAGTTAGTATTCAACACAGATATTAAATTAGACTCCCAATAAAATCACTTAGTCGGTTTTATTAAGACATACCCTACCCTCAGGTATTTTAATTATATCATATAAAAAAATAATCATCAACGATGATTATTTCAATTTTATTCCCAGTTCATCTAATTGTTTTTGATCAACTATATTAGGACATTCATTCATTAAATCAGTAGCACTAGCTGTTTTAGGAAAAGCTATAACATCTTTAATATTTTCAGTGTTAGTTAGAAGCATTATTAACCTATCTAATCCAAAAGCGAGACCTCCATGAGGAGGAGTACCATATTTAAAGGCTCCCATCATAAAACCAAATTGTTGTTCTGCTTCTTCAGGGGTAAACCCTAAAGCTTCAAACATTTTCTTTTGAGTAATAGCATCATGAATACGAATACTTCCTCCCCCTAGTTCATAGCCATTAATAACTATGTCATAGGCTTTAGAATAACAATTACCTTTATCGTTAATTAGTTTATCAACATCTTCATCTTTAGGTGCTGTAAAAGGATGATGCATAGCATAATATCTTTTATCTTCTTCACTATATTCAAAGGAAGGAAAATCAACTACCCATAACATTTTATATTCATTTTCATCGATTAAATTTAATATTCTTGCTAATCTATTTCTTAAGGCTCCTAGGCTTATTTTAGTAGTCCTTTTAGCCCCACAAACAATAAACATAATATCATTGTCATTTATACCTAATTTAGTCTTTATTTGATCTATTAAGCTGGGTGAAGTGTATTTGGCAATGTTGCCTGTTATTTCTTCATTAAATTTTAAGAAAAACAAGTTATCAGCTTTATATGTTTTTACTAAATCAGTTAATTTTTCAATATCTTTACGAGAAAATTTATCAGCACAGTTTTTAGCAACAACACAATTAATAATACCGTTATTATTTAAAGTATCATTAAAAATCGAAAAATCACTATTTTTAAATAAATCACTAATATCATTTATACTCATATCAAATCTTAAATCTGGTTTATCTGATCCATAATTATCAATAGCATCATCGTATTTCATTCTCATTAAAGGTAATTTTAAGTCAATATTTTTTATTTTCTTAAAGACATCAGCTAAGATACCTTCAGTAATAGTTATAATGTCATCTTCTTTAACAAAACTCATTTCTAAATCTACTTGAGTAAATTCTGGTTGCCTATCAGCTCTTAAATCTTCATCTCTAAAACATTTAGCTATTTGAAAATATCTTTCCATACCACCAACCATTAATAGCTGTTTAAATATTTGGGGTGATTGAGGTAAAGCATAAAAATTACCTTTACTTACCCTACTTGGCACTAAATAATCTCTAGCTCCTTCGGGAGTACTTCTTCCTAATATGGGAGTTTCTACTTCAATAAAATTATTTTTATCTAAATAATCTCTAATAGCCATAGCTGCTTTATGACGAATAATCATTTTATCTTTAATAGGATCTCTTCTAATATCTAGATAACGATATTTTAGTCTTAATTCTTCACTAACATTAGAACTATTAGATATTTCAAAAGGTAGTTCTGTAGCTGTATTAATTAATTCTAATTCTTTAACATTTACTTCAATATCTCCAGTAGGTAAATTAGCATTTTTATTAGTTCTTTCTTTTATTTCCCCTACTACTCTAATAACATATTCAGTTTTTAAGCTTTCTGCTATATTATAACATTTGTTATCAGGATTAATTATTAATTGAATGATACCACTGCGATCTCTTAAATCAATAAATATAACTCCTCCTAAATTTCTTTTTTTAGCTACCCAACCGTATAATTCAACATTCTCATTAATGTTTTTAATTGTATAATTACCATTATTGTTTTTTTTCATTTTATCCTCCTAATAAAAAAATACTTACTTTTGTAAGGACGAATATCTCCGCGGTGCCACCTTACTTTACATAAGTACTCTTATTTTAAATTTATCGCATCTATTACGTTCTATTTTTTATAAAAAGCGTCACCTTTTAAATAGAATTTACTATTTAATTTTATCTTTTATTTTCTAACTAGTCAAGATATTAATTTTCTAATATGATTGTAACTGGTCCATCGTTTATAATATTAACTTCCATATCGGTATGGAATATACCAGTTTCCACTTTTAAATATTTTCTTAATTCTTCATTGAATCTATCATATAAAATAGTTGCTTCTTCTTTATTTAAAGCATCTACATATGAAGGCCTATTACCTTTTTTAGTATTAGCATACAAAGTAAACTGCGATATAGAAAGGATTTTACCTTCAATATCCAATATGTTTTTATTCATAATACCATTTTCATCATTAAATATTCGCAAATTAATTATTTTATTAACCATTTGGTTTATTTTATCTAAGTTATCTTCCTTAGTAAAACCAACTAAAATAACTAAACCAAAGTCAATTTCTCCAACTATTTTATTATTTACTTTAACACTACTATTTTTACTTCTTTGAACTATTACTTTCAATTATTTCGCCTACTTACTTTTTTAATATATTTTAGTTTTTCTAAATCTTTTATAAAGAGATCTAAGTCTTTTAAATTTTTTATTTTGACATTTAATAAATAATTTATTCCCATAGTGGTTTCTTTTTTGTTTACTGATTCAATATGAATATCTTTCTGACCACTTTTATTTAGTATATCCATTAAGTTATCATTAAATGAATCAGTTTCAATAAGTAAGTCTGTATAATAATAACATTCATGATTATTATTCCAACAAACATCTACTACTCTATCATCTGTTAAAGAAATGTTTGGACAGTCTTGGCGATGAATACTTACTCCTCTATCTTTGGTAATATAGCCGACTATTTTATCACCTTTAATAGGTTTACAGCAGTTAGCAATACTTACCTTGATGTTATCTATACCACAAACAATAATATCTCCATTATAAGTTTCCTTTTTAACTTGTCTTATTGAAGTATTTATTAAAGGATCAATATCTTTTTTATTTTGATTATTTAAATCAATAATATGACCAGGAAGATATTTTAAAGTACCTAATCCTAAATATAAGTCATCTAAATCTTTAATTTTTAAGTATTTAAATATTTTAGTTAAATTTTCTTCATTTAAAATATCGTTGTTACTTAGTTTTCTCTTTTTAATTTCTTTATCTAAGATACTTTTACCAGATTCAATATATAAATTACGGTCTTGTTTACTAAAATAAGCTTTTATTCTATTTTTAGCACCACTGGTTTTAACTATTTTAAGCCAAGCTCGACGTGGTTTAGCATCGTTAGAAGTTTTAACTTTTACAATATCTCCATCATGTAGTTCACTATCTAAATTAGCTATTCCATCATTAACTAAACAACCGACTATTTTATCACCTATATCAGAGTGAATACGATAAGCAAAATCAATAGGTGTTGATCCTTTAGGAAGCTCTACAACATCCCCTTTAGGAGTATAAACATATATTAAATCATTAATAAATTCTTTAGATACATTTTCGGCAAAATCAGGATCACTTAAAAAATCAGCATTAGATTCGATAATACTTCTAAATAATTCTAATTTTTGCTCCATTAAGTTTTGAATTTTCTTTGTTCCTACTTCCTTATAAGACCAATGAGAAGCAATACCCTTTTCAGCTATTTCATCCATTTCTGGAGTTCTTAATTGAATCTCAAACAAATAACCATCTGTTCCAAAAACAGTTGTGTGAATACTTTGATACATATTTTCTTTTGGTGATGCTATATAATCTTTAAATCTTTTAGGCATAGGGCGATATTTAGCATGGATTAAACCAACTGCTAAATAGCAATCACTTTCTTTAGGTAAAATTATTCTTAAAGCCAAAATATCATAGATATCATTGAATTTTTTTCCTTTATTTAATTTTTCATAAATACTATTGATACTTTTTACTCGACCTTTTATTTCAAACTTTAAACCATAATCTTTTAGAATATTAGAAACACTTTCTTTCATTTCATTTAAAATAATATTTAAGTCTTCACGAGAATCATTTAACTTTTCTAATATATCATTGTATACATCAGGTTTTAAGTATTTTAAACACCAATCTTCTAGTTCACTTTTTATTTTATTGATCCCTAATCTATGAGCTATAGGAATTAAAACTTTGGCTGTTTCATTAGCTTTTTGTTTTTGTTTTTCAGGACTTAAAGCCCATATAGTACGCATGTTATGAAGTCTATCAGCTAATTTTATAAATAGTACTCTAACATCTTCTGATAGACCAACTAATATTTTTCTTAAATAAATACTTGATGATTCCGAATCATCATTTAATTCTAATTTATTAATTTTGGATATCGAATTGACTATTTTGGCAATATCAGTACCAAATTTTTTTTCTATTTCTTCTAATGATCCAGTTCCATGATTTATTGTTTCATGCAAAAGAGCCCCAACAATAGTTTTGGAATCAACATTTAAATCAGCTAATATATAAGCTACATTTAAAGGATGATAAATGTAAGGAGTATTGCTTTTTCTTTTCATTCCTTCATGATGAAGTTTAGCATATAAATAAGCATCTTCAATATTATTTAATTCTTCTTTATCTTGAATATAACTTTCACATACTTTTAATAAATCATCTATTTTTGTAATTTCTTTTTTCATATTTCACCTATAGTAAATTATCTCCAGTAGCAATAATTTCTCTTTTTACTTTTTGCATATTAGTTTTTATATATTGATCAATTGTGTAAGGATCAACACTTAAAATATCATTAATCATATCAATTAAAGTTAAATTAGCGGAATTATTCCATTTATAAGTTTTCAAATAATTCCAAATATCTTCTTCTTTTATATAAGGTATTTTTTGTCTTTTAATTTCACTTACTCTAGTTTGTAATGCTGGTCTTACTCTATTATATAAATCTTGTAAAGAAGTGAATTTTATCTCATCATTCATAACTTTTTCTCCTAATCATCTAATAATAAGTTGACAACAATAGTATTATCTTCTTCTTTTTCAACATAAGCTTCTTTATTTATTTCTTCTTTGGTTAAAGGATTAATTACTTTATCTAAATAATTTAAATCATATAAATCATTTAAGTAAATAATATTATTAGGGCATTTATTTTCATTCCAACATTGAACAGCTTTAATTTTAATTTTATTTTCAATTGTTAAAATAGCTCTTTCTTGATAATTTTTATTTACTTTTAAATATGTGGGAATACCTATAATTAATATTAAAGCAAGAATGGTAATATAAACAATAAATTTATTAGTCATTTTATCACTTCCTAAAATAATTTTTTATAAATTTTTCCTTGTACTCTAATATATTATCATTTTTTATGGCTTCTCGCAATTCTTCTGTAAGACGCGTTAAATATCTAATGTTATGAATAGATAACAATCTGGCTCCTAGAGTTTCTTTTTCACTTATTAAGTGTCTTATATAAGCTTTAGAATAGTTTTGACAAGCATAGCAATCACAACCTTTTTCTAAAGGAGTAAAATCTTCTTTATATTGGGCATTTTTAATATTTAATTTGCCATATTTAGTATAAAAATGACCATGTCTAGCTAATCTAGTAGGACTTACACAATCAAAGATATCTATACCTCTTATAACTCCTTCAATAATATCGATGGGATCACCTACACCCATTAAATATCTTAGTTTTTCTTTAGGTAGATAAGGTACAGAATACTCGATAGCTTTATACATATCGTCTTTAGATTCATTATCATTAGCTACTCCCCCAATGCTATAACCATCAAAATTTAATTTATTAGTTTCTTTAGCACTATGTTTTCTTAAGTCTTCATAAGGTCCACCTTGAATAATACCAAATAATGATTGATAATCATTAGGAATAAAAGCATCTTGACATCTTTTAGCCCATCTTAAAGTCCTATTAACTGATTTTTCTAGATAATTATAATTAGCACTAGCTGGTGGACATTCATCAAAGCACATCATGATATCAGCTCCAATATTTTGCTGAATTTGGATAGATTTTTCGGGAGTTAGAAATAAAGTGTCTCCATTTAAATGATTTTTAAATTTTACTCCTTCTTCACTAATATTTTTAGGTTTAGCTAAAGAAAAAACTTGATAACCACCGGAATCAGTTAACATGGGCCCTTTATAATTCATAAACTTATGAATGCCACCAGCTTTTTTTATAATATCATCTCCTGGTCTTAACCATAAATGATAAGTATTAGCTAAAATGATACCAGAATGAACAGCTTTTAGTTCCTCTACCGAAAGAGTTTTTACAGTAGCTTGAGTTCCTACTGGCATAAACATTGGAGTTTCATATTCACCATAGCTGGTTTTTATTTTACCTAATCGAGCTTGAGTATTTTTTTCTTCTTTTAATAAAGTGTATTTTATTTTCATAGTTTTCACCTACTTCATTATATAGTATTCTAATAAAAAAAGCCATTAGGCTTTTTCATTTATTTTATCTTTTAATAGTTTTAAAAAGATATCTTCTTCTAACATTCCTCTAGTTAATTTTAGGGATTTAAATCCTGGTACAGAATTTACTTCACAAACATAATAATCATTGTTTTTTCCAATTAAAATATCAATTCCACAAATATCTAGTTTCATTACTTTAGCAACTTTTATAACTAATTTTTTTAATTCTGGAGTTGCTTCATAATATATGGCTTTTCCACCTTGAGCCAAGTTACTACGGAAGTCTTCGCTACCACTTTTTCTGATGGCACTACCAATAAATTTGTCACCTACTACATAACATCTAATATCCATTCCAAACGATGAAGATATAAATTCTTGAAATATTACTTTGCCATGATAGCGACTATATTTTTGCTCAAAAATCTCTTTATTGTCAATTAAAAATACACTTTTACCTTTACGACCTTTAATATATTTTAAAATAAAAGTATTACTATTTAATATTTTAGCTACATCTTCGTATTCTAATACTTGACGGCCACTTTTCCGTACTGAATATAGTGTTTTAGGACTTCTAATACCATTTTCAGTAAGTATTTGATGAGTTTTTAATTTGTTTTTGGCATCAACCATTGCTTGAGAAGAATTAAATACTTTAACACCTAACATTTCCAGTTGCCTAATAAAGAAAATATCTAATTTTCTACTTATAGCATATTTAGGAAAATCTTTTATTTCTTTACCTTTATAGTAAATAGAATTTTTATCACCAGTATTAATAATGAATTTTGATAAATTGTATACTTCCAAATCAATATTATATTCATTTTTAGCTTTATTAATTAAATTGGTAATAAAACCATTTTGCATTTTACGATTAAAAGTCCAATTGGAATAAAAAAACCATACTTTTTCCATTTTAGTTTTTATCCATTTCTAATATTTCTTTTTTTAACTTTTCATCTACCAAGACTATTTTAGGACCATTTTTAGTAAAATTAATTACCATTAATTTATCATTAACAATAGCTTTTTCAATATCTTGGTAATTATTTTTTTGCCATACCCTAGACATTATTTTCGTCATATCAGTAGCAAATTTCTTTTCTTTTTTAATTAAGGTTTTATCATAAAAAATAGTTCCTAAAAGTAATTCCATTACTTTTTCTATTTCACTAGCTGACAAACCAACTTTAATATTTCTTACTTCAATTAATTTTTTATTAAGATAGTTTACAGCTGTATATTTAGCACTAACTGTTTTTTGAAATTTTTTGTAGTCTTCAAAATTAAAATTATAGATTATTTGTTTATAAACATTTTCTTCAAAATATTCCTTTTTATCTTTCATAAGTAATAATAATTTTTGATGAGATGTATCTAAATCTGTTACATCGTATTGATTAAAGTTCATATGAATACCACAATTATGTTCTTTATCAATCATAATACTACCATCACTAAATTTTATTATTTTTAACAATGTACTATATATTTTTTTGATTTCTTTAATTGGTAGAGGATCTAAAACTATTTCAAAAGAATAATTTCCTAAAATAGTTCCATCACTAGTAAAATAACCATTATTACCAACCGCTTTTTTAATTTTTTTAAGTAGGGTCCTAATGAAAGTATATCTTTCTCTTTCATAATTAACAGCTATTTCTATTTCTAATCCTATTCTATCAAAACTTACTGGTTCTTTGATTCTATCAACCCCATAGTTTGGTTGAATACATAAAAGATTGTCATATCTTTCCATATAATTAATTTCTTCTATCATTTTTCAATTCCCTTTCTATAAGTAAAATTATCTTTTTTAATTTATTAATTAGTGTTTTAAAACGCCATGCATTGTGATTTAAACGACGATATTTTTTGTTTATTTCTAATTGGATAGTTGGTATGCTAGTTTCTTTATTAATATAATAACTAATAGTTTTTTCTCTAGCTTTAAACTTAGTATCAATAGTTACATTTTTGTGTTTTTTTTCTAATCTCTTCTTAATTTTATTAATTAATTCTATATTGTCATTAACATTTTTATATTTGTTTACCCCTATTTCAAAATCACGATCATCATCATATTCTAAGCCATGAATATCAATTAAAAATTTAATATTGTTTTTAATAATAAACTCTTTTAATTTTTGTTTATATATATTATCTTTTGTGTAATTATAATCAATATCTGTATCAGTGGTATAGATTATATTACAACCAGTTATAACATGTAATATTTTGACAATATCATCAGTATGATATTCTCTTTTTTTAGTACTTTCATTACGTTCATGAAAATTAGCATGAGGTGCGGAAAGAATAATATTATTAGTACCTTTATAAATAACAAAATTAGAATACTTTTCAGTAGGTTTTAATTTATTAAATGTTTTTAAATATTCATAAGAAGTTTTCTTTTCATTAATAAACATCGCATCACCAAAAGAAAAGAAACGATAATTATTATTTTTGGCTTCTTGGTAAGCATGCATAATATTATCTCGACCAGCTAAAGCACTAACTAACATCATTAAAGTTGATTTAGGTAAGTGAAAATTAGTGATTAATGAGTTAATAGCTTTAAATTGATACCCTGGATAAATAAATATATCAGTATCACCTTTAGAAGCTTTAAAAGTATTATATTTAGTATAAACTGTTTCTAAAACTCTAGTTGTAGTAGTTCCGACAGCAATTATTTTATTACCCATTTTTTTAGCATTATTTAGTATTTTAGCTACTTCTTCATTCATTTCATAGTATTCACTATGCATTTTATGATCTAAAATATTATCTTCTGCTACTGGTTTAAAAGTGCCTAAACCAACATGCAAAGTAACATAAACAACTTTAATACCTTTTTTTTCTATTTTTTCTAATAATTTCTTAGTAAAATGTAACCCAGCTGTTGGAGCAGCGGCACTACCAAAGTATTTAGCATAAACAGTTTGATAACGATCATTTTCTTTTAGTTTTTCATGAATATAAGGAGGAGTTGGCATTTCGCCTATAGAATTTAATATTTCATTTAAAATACCTTCATATATTAAATTTAATTCCATTGTGCCATCAGCATTTTTACTTAGTACAATAGCTTCTAATATATTTTCTTTAAATATGATTTTATCGTCTACTTTAAGT
>DAOSVX010000004.1:0-24003 GCA_035379765.1 Bacilli bacterium
GTTCAACAAAGTCCTCTTCATTAGTAGTTATACCTTTAACACCAACTCCACCTCTGTTTTGAGTTCTATAAGCATCTGCCGCTAACCTTTTAATATACCCTTTATTAGTTAGTGTAACTATTATTTCTTCTTCGGGGATTAAAGATTCGTCTTCAATATATTCTATAGCTGACATATCTATTTCCGTTCTTCTTTCATCAGCATATTTTTTCTTAATTTCTAACATTTCTTCCTTTATTATACTTAAAATCTTTTCTTCACTAGCTAATATAGCAGTTAATTTTTCAATTAATAACAATAAATCTTTTAATTCAGTTTCTACTTTTTCTTTTTCTAAGCCCGTTAATCTCCTTAACTTCATGTCTAAAATAGCTTGAGCTTGTATTTCTGTTAAATTATATTTATTTTGCAACCCTTTTAAGGCTTCGTCGTCGTTATTTGCCGCTTTTATTAATTTTATAATTTCATCAATATGATCTAAGGCAATTTTCAATCCTTCTAATATATGAACTCTATTTTCAGCTTTTTCTAAATCAAACTTGGTTCTTCTAATAATAATTGTTTTTTGATAATCAATATATTTAGAAATAATGTCTTTTAACCCTAGAGTTTTTGGCACACCATTGTCAAGCATTAATAAAATTATACCGAAATTTGATTGCAGTTGAGTATGTTTATATAAATTATTTAAGACTACATTAGCATTAGCTTCTTTTTTTATAGTTATTATTATATTTACTCCTGTATCCAAATTTGTAGCATCATGATAATCAGCTATTCCCTCAATCACTTTATTTCTAACTAGTTCACCTATTTTTGTTTTTAATTCTAAAGTGTTTATTCCATAAGGCAATTCACTTATAATAATTTTGCTACGATTTTCGCTTTCTTCTATCCTAGCACGGCATCTAATAGTAATAGATCCTCTGCCTGTTTCATAGGCTTTTTTTATTCCGCTATTGCCAAGTATTAAAGCTCCTGTTGGAAAGTCGGGACCTTTTATGTAGCTCATTAATTCAGTTAAAGTTATTTCGGGATTATCTATATAAGCAACACAACCATCGATAACTTCACCTAAGTTATGAGGAGGAATATTAGTAGCCATTCCGACTGCTATTCCCATCGTTCCGTTAACTAGTATATTAGGAAAACGAGATGGTAACACTACTGGCTCTACTGTTGTTTCATCAAAGTTCTTACCAAAATCAACGGTATTTTTATTAATATCTCTTAATAATTCACCACTTATTTTAGAAAGTCTAGCTTCTGTGTAACGCATTGCTGCAGCCCCATCACCATCCATATTACCAAAGTTACCATGGCCATCAACTAAAACATATCTATAACTAAAATCTTGAGCCATTCTAACCATTGCATCATAAATAGAAGAATCTCCGTGGGGATGATAATTTCCCATAACATCACCAACTGTTTTAGCACATTTTCGGTATTGTTTATCTGGAGTTAAGCCGTTTTCGTACATTGTATAAAGTATTCTTCTATGAACTGGCTTTAGACCATCTCTTAAATCTGGTATAGCTCGAGAAACAATAACACTCATCGAATAGTCAATAAATGACTCTTTAACTTCTCTAACAATATTTTCTTCTGTAATCTTATCCATAAATCCTCCTATATATCCAAATTTTGAACATAAGGCGCATTTTCTTCTATAAATTCACGTCTTGGTTCAACATTTTCGCCCATTAATTTTTCAAATATTTTGTCTGCTTCTATTGCTTCTTCAACAGTTATTCTCTTTAAAACTCGTTTTTCTTTAGACATAGTAGTATCTCTTAGTTCATCAGGATTCATTTCACCAAGTCCTTTGTTTCTACTTAGTTCATATTTAGTGTTTGAGGCTGCTAACTGAGCTAAATACTCATCCCTTTCATCATCATTTAAAGCATATTTTATGGTCTTACCATGCTTTATACAATATAAAGGTGGCTGAGCAGCATATACATGACCTTTCTCAACAATTTGTTTAAAGAAACGATAAAACAAAGTTAATAATAATATTCTAATATGAGAGCCATCTACATCAGCATCAGTCATGATAATGATTTTATCATAACGTAATTTATCTATATTAAATTCTTCGCCTATTCCCGTTCCAAAAGCAGTGATTATTGATCTTATTTCTTCATTACCTAAAGCTCTATCAAGGCGAGCTTTTTCAACATTTAATATTTTCCCTCTAAGTGGCAAAATAGCTTGCGTCATGTTATCTCGACCTTTTTTAGCACTTCCACCAGCAGAATCACCCTCAACTAAAAATATTTCACATTCAGTTCTATCTTTACTCTTACAATCGGCTAATTTACCCATAAATCCTGGTAAATCAAGATCACCTTTTCTTCTGGTTATTTCTCGAGCTTTTTTAGCAGCTATTCTTGCTCTAGAAGCAATCATACATTTTTCAATAATTATTCTTGCATCATCAGGATTCTCTAATAAAAATCTCTCTAAACCAGAAGAAAAAATATCTGAAGCTATTTTTCTTACCTCAGGATTACCTAATTTAGTTTTAGTTTGACCTTCAAATTGAGGATTTGGATGTTTACAAGATATAATCATTGTTAGTCCTTCTCTAACATCGTCACCACTTAAAGAATCATCATTATCTTTTATGTATTTATTGCTTTTAGCATAATTGTTTATAATTCTAGTCAAGGCATTTCTTACGCCTTCTTCGTGGGTACCACCTTCATAAGTATTAATGTTGTTTGTAAAAGAATAGATACTTTGATTATATCCATCATTATACTGCATAGCTACTTCTATTAAAACATCATCTTCTTTTCCTTCCACATATATAACATCATCATGAATAGGACTTTTATTTTTATTAAGCAATTGAACATATTCTACAATACCACCCGCGTAACAAAAATCCGCCGTTTTAAGTTCATTTCTCTCATCTCTTAAATGAATTTTTAAACCCTTATTTAAGAAAGCTATTTCTCTCAAACGATTATATAAGGTATCATAATTATATTCAGTTGTTTCTGTAAATATTTCAGGATCTGCTTTAAAAGATATAGTTGACCCTGTTCTATTTTCAGCGCATTTATCAATTATTTCTAATTTTCCAACTGGTTTTCCACCATTCTCAAATTTTTGATAATGAACTACTCCATCTTTGTATATTTTAACATCTAGCCAACTAGATAGAGCGTTTACAACACTAGCTCCTACTCCATGCAATCCACCAGATACTTTGTATCCTTCACCACCAAATTTACCACCAGCATGTAAAACTGTAAAAATAGTTTCCACTGTTGATAAACCAGTCTTTTTATTCATTCCTGTTGGAATACCTCTACCATCATCTTTAACAGTTATAATATTCCCTTTCTCAATAATTATTTCAATATCATCACAATATCCAGCTAAAGATTCATCTACCGCATTATCAACAATTTCCCAAACCAAATGGTGTAATCCCTTTTCTCCCGTACTACCTATATACATACCTGGTCTTTTCCTGACCGCTTCTAATCCCTCTAATACCTGAATGTCGCTATCTGTATATTCATGTTTCATTTTGTATTTCCTCCACTTTTCCGTTTTTTACTTTAAATATTTTACTATCTTGTAATAATTTTTTATTTATTTTATCCACATCTGTTGTTGTTATAAAAACTTGGACTCGTTTTTTTAACAAATTAATTATATTATTAATTTTTTTGTTGTCTAATTCACTAAACAAATCATCTAATAATAATATTGGTGTTTTATTTTCAATATTTTTAAATACTTCTATTAAAGATAATTTATAGGCAATAATAGCATTTTTTTGTTGCCCTTCTGAGCCATAATCTTTAATATTTTGTTTTTTTAAAATAAATTTATAATCATCATGATGGACACCAAATATTGTTTTACCTAAGGCTAATTCCTTAGAAAAATATTGTGAATATCGCTTTTTTAGTTTATTTTTATCATTACATCTATATTCAGAGATATATTCTATCTTTAAGTCAGCTATTTTTGTAATTTTTAAAAATTTAGTAGCAACATAATTATTAATGTTTTCTAAAAAGATTTTTCTTTTTTGATAAATTTTTAAACCTAATTCTATTAAATTGTTTGTTAAAATATTTAAATATTCTTCATCTGCTAAATTATTTATATACATTGTTCTTAAATAAGAATTCCGTTGTTTTAATAATTTATTATATTTATTTAATAAAATTAAATATTCTTTATCAAATTGAATAATATCTACATTTAAAATTTTTCTTCTAACACTAGGGGAATCCTTTATTATTCTAAAATCATCTGGACTAAAAAGAACAACATTAATATTAGAAATATATTCACTTAATTTTATTATTTTTGTTTTATTAATTTTGACTTTTTTGCCTTCTTCACTGAGCTCTAAATAATATTTTTTATTATTATTTTCTTTTATTTCTCCTTCTATTTTTAGTTTTTTTTCGCCACTGGTTATTAATACTTTATCATTTATAGTTCTAAACGATTTAGTTAAAGACAAAACATATATACTTTCTAATATGTTTGTTTTACCAGATCCATTTTCACCATAAAAAATATTTCTTTTTTTAGAAAAGCTTAAATTTAATGTTTTATAATTTCTAAAATTAACTAATTTTAATTTTACTATTTGCATATTTAAGCCTCTTTAACTATTAAATAATAAAAAATAATATATTTGTGGTATCCCTACTCATACAAATATATTATATCACTATTTAGCTTAAAAATAAACTTTTTTTAATATTTTCGCTTTCTTAATACTGATTCTAATCTAGTTGCTCTTAATATTTGATTATCTATAATTCCATAAGATATGTTTAGTTTCAATTCTAGGTTGTTATTAAACTTAATATAGGAAAAAGCTTCTTTAGTATAATAACTATCAATATTTTTTAAAGATATCCAGGAACATTTATTTCTTCTAGGCGATGCTGTTGGAAAAAAAATCATTTCTTTACTTTCTTCTACTATAATAGGAGATTTATGAGTTACCCCTATTAAATTTGTAGTTCCTTTTTGTCTTCCTGATAAGGAACTACCAAAATATTGACAACTTTCTTCCATTATTTTCATTATTGGTTTATTAACAATAAAATTTTTATCTACTTCATATATTTTAGTTTTTGCTTCATCAACCGGTATTAATGCTAGTGTTTTTTCGTTAATCTCATATTCTAACAAGTAAAATCACCTCCTCTTTTTAATTTTGTTCTCTGTTATAACATTTTAAGAAGGTGATTTTTGTCGATTTATAGTTTAATATGTTTTTATTGGTAAAATTAATTGAATTAAAGATTCATCTTTTACTGATTTTATAATTATTGGTTTTATATCAGTATTAAGTAAAATTAATATTTTATCTTCTTTTATTGTTCTTAAAGCCTCTAACATATATTTAGCACTAAATGATATATCTAAAATATTTTTATTATTCTTTTTAATATTAACTGTTTCTTCTACTTTACCTATTTCCGAAGCATATGAACTAATCTTCATATTTTTCTCTTCAACACTCATTTTAACTATATTTTTATCCTTACTTTGAGTTAATAATGCCGCTCTATCTATAGCATCATAATAATCACTTAATGAGACATCAACAATTAATTCAAAATCTGTTGGAATTAAATTTGCTGTGTTAGGGTATGTTCCATTTAATAAATTAGATTGGAAAATAATGTTTTTATATTTAAATAATATTTTTGAATTAAAAATATGAATTTCTACTTGATCATTATCATTTAATATTTTATCAAATTCTATTAAATTTTTACCAGGTATTACTATATTGATATCTTCTTTTATACTTAGTGGTAATTTGATACTTTTTTTAGCTAAACGATATGAGTCAGTGGCGGTTAATTCTAATATATCCCCGGTAATTTTTAAATTAATTCCTGTTAATAAAGGACGTGATTCTTGAGTTGAAATAGCAAAAGCAGTTTGATTTATCAATTCTTTTAACATATCAGAATTTAATACTAAAGGAACTTTACTAGACTCTATTTTAAATTTAGGATATTCTTTTGGTTCTAAACAATTTAATGAATATTGATTTTGAGTAGTATAAATTTTAATTTTTAAACCATCTACCACCTCAATATTAATATCATCAGTTGGCATTTTTCTTACTATATCTATTAAGTATTTACTTTGAATGATAATAATACCTTCTGCTTCAATATTTTTTATTTTTTTATTTTCAATAAAAGTTTGAATAGTTAATTCTGAATCAGTAGCTGTTAAATATAACCCTTCTTTATTTAATTCAAATTTTATACCATTTAATATAGGTATTATATTTTTAGTAGATATGGCTTTAGCTACATAATTTAGATTTTCTAATAAGATATTTTTTGAAATAGTAAATTTCATTTTTATTCCTTCTTTCTTTTTTATATTAATTATAATGGTGTTGATAATGTTAATAACATTATTTTAGCCCATATAATTCAATATTATTTTAAAAATTTTTGTTAATAATATCTTTATATATATAATTATATCAACAATTACATTATTTTGTCTTTAATATCATTAATAATTTCTTTTAATTGTTTGTTATTTATTAAATCCTTGTTAATTTTTTCATACGCATGTAAGACTGTGGAATGGTCTCTATTTCCAAATTCTAACCCTATTTTTTGTAAAGATTCATCTGTTAACATTCTACTTAAATACATTCCTACTTGGCGGGGATATGCTATATTATTACTTCTCTTTTTACTTTTTAAATCCTCTATTGTAATATTATAAGATTCTGCTACAGCGTTTTGAATTTTAGATATATCGTTTTTAAAATATATTGACTTATTAATAAAATCTTTTAAAGCTTCTTGAGCAAATGTTAAATCAATTTTATTTTGAGAATTGATAGCTGCATAAGCATATAATCTAGTAATAGCTCCTTCTAGATGTCTAACATCATTCTCACAAGAACATGCCATAAAATTTATAACATCATCGTCAATCATTTTAGCTACTTGATGGCCATTAATTTTATTTTTTAAAATATGGGTTTTTAATTCAATATCAGGAGGATATATATCAGTAGTTAATCCCCAAGCAAATCTAGTTCTAAGTCTTTCCTCTAAAACTTTTAAATCATCAGGAGGTCTATCAGAAGTTATAACAATTTGTTTATTAGCTGAATAAAGAGCATTAAAAGTATGAAAAAATTCTCTTTGAGTTTTTTCGGCCCCGGCTAAAAATTGAATATCATCAATTAATAAAACATCTATATTACGATATTTTTCTTTAAATTTTTCGGCATAATCAAAATTGTTTTCGCCATTTCTATTACTTAAATTAGTAAAATCACTGATAAAATCATCACTCGTAATATATAAAACAGTTTTGTGAAGATTATTTACTACGTAATTACCTATAGCATGCATTAAATGGGTTTTTCCTAAACCACTTCTTCCATGGATAAATAACGGATTATATATTTTACCCGGATTTTGAGCTACTGCTAAAGCGGCAGTTTGAGCAAAGCGATTAGATTCCCCTATTACAAAATTATCAAAGGTATATTTCTCAATTAAGTTAGAATTAAAATTTTTATCATCGATTTCATTAGAAATAGTTTTTGGTACTTCTAAAATCTCTTCGTTAGTTTCTATCTCATCTTGACTAATATATTCTAATTCATAATTTTTACCAGTAAAATCTAAAAAAAGATTTTCAATCATATCGTAATAATTTTCCCCTAAAAGTTTTTTATGTATTTGCATCGGTACTTTAATAGTGGCTTTAGTATCAGTTAAATTTATTAAAGTTGTATCTTTAAACCAAGTATTAAATGACATTGGTGATAATTCTTTTTTAATCGTATCTAAAATGTTATTCCATAAAGTATTATTATCCACAATATCACCTCACAGTTTCTTACTGATTTAATTGTAACTTATTAAAAATTAAAAAGGAAGAATAAAACTATTAACTAAGTGTTATTAACAAGTTATCCACACAAAAAAATTAATTTAGTTACTATAATAACGCAATATTTTAAACTTATCAACAATATTAACAAAAATATTATTAACAACGATATTTATCCCCAAAAAGGTTATTAACAATACAGTGGATAACTTGACTTATAAAGGAGCTATATATATAATGAAAGAGTAATAAAAAAGTTATAAACAATTACACAAAATCCACTATTAAAGTGGTTTTTTAGAAAGAAACGGCAATGAAAAAAAGCGAAATAGTTAAAAAAGCTTTTGAATTTGATAATATTATTTCTCATAATGTTAAAAAAGAAAATAAATATTATGTGATTTTTTCTTTGCCTAATAAATATAGTTATGCCCGATTTGGTATAGCAGTTGGAACGAAGATAGGTAATGCTGTAACTCGAAATAAATATAAGAGGAAGTTAAGAAGTATTTTAGATCAAAATAAATTTATGTTTCCAAAAAGCTATGATTATATTATAATATTGAAGAAGGCGTGTATGAGATTATCATATTTAGAACTACAAAAAGAACTTACTAATCTTTTACCAGAGGAGAAATAATGAAGAAAAAAGTAATGTTAATATTATTACTGCTAATATTTTGTACAACAGGGTGTACTAAATATATGCAAAGTGATGATAACGAAAGAATAAAATATGAAGAAACAGGGCAAACACTGCCATCTAATATATTGTGTAAACCAGTTACTGAAGATTTGTTAGAAATATATGCAGAAAACGAAGATAAAATGGTTGTAAAATTAGCTGATTTACCAAGTTGTGATGATTTTCAAACCAGCGATATAAAATATGTTAGTATTTGGGAATCTGGTTTTGTTAAGCCTTTGGCGTGGTTAATATTAAAAGTAGGGCAACTTTTAAAAAATTATGGCCTTTCGGTAATGTTAATTGGTTTTTTTATAAAATTAATATTATTCCCTTTAACTAAAAATTCCATGAATCAAAGTGAAAACATGAAGAAAGCTCAGCCAGAAATAGCTAGATTAGAAAAGAAATATGCTAATAAAAATGATCAGGAATCAATGATGAAAAAAAGCCAAGAGACAATGGCTATATATAAAAAACATAACATTAACCCTTTAATGGGTTGCTTGATGGCTTTTATTCAATTGCCGATATTCTTTGCTTTTTTAGAAGCAATAAATAGGGTGCCAGCTATATTTGAAGAAAAATTATTTGGATTACAATTAGGTACTAATCCTGTTGTTGGAATAGGTAAAGGGAACTACTTATATATAATATTAATAATTTTAATAATAGCAACTACTTATTTTTCTTTAAAAAACACTATGCAGACTACCGCCGGAGTTGGTGCTGAAGGTGCTCAAAAGCAAACTCAATTAATGTCAAAAATAATGCTTGTAATGATTTCTATAGCTTCACTAACTTTACCAGCAGCTATAGCTCTTTATTGGATTGTAACTAATGCTTTCACTGTTGTTCAAAATTTTATTATGAAAAGGAAGAAGAAAAATGAAAATAAATAGTTATGAAGGTAAAAATAAAGAGGAAGCTTTAAAAAAGGCTTTAGAAAGTTTAAATGTCGCTGAAGACGATGTTTTATATCGATATGAGGAATTAAAAGGAAAGTTGTTTAAAGGAACGACTAACAAAATAACAGTGGTTTTAATATCTGAAATAGAAGAATTTGCTAAAGAATATTTAAAAAAATTATTAGCAGATATGGGCATAGAAGCTACGTTTGAAAGTAAAATAAGAGAAAAACAGATTTATATAAAAATGTATTCTAATAATAATCCTATTTTAATAGGTAAAAACGGGCAAACTTTAGAATCTTTACAAAATATTATTAAAAATGTTACAAATAATAATATTGGTATATATCCTTTAATAGTATTAGATGTTGAAGATTACAAAGAAAGACAAGAAAAAAGAATTGAGAGATTAGCTAAAAATATAGCTAAAGATGTCGCTAGAACTAAAATAGAAGTAAAAATGGATAGTATGAATTCTTATGAAAGAAGGATTGTCCATAACGCTTTAACAGATTTTAAAGGCGTTTATACTGTTAGTGAAGGTGAAGAACCTAATCGTTCAGTAGTTATTAAACCAAAGGAAGACAAATAGTCTTCTTTTTTAATAAATTATTTCCCGGGAAATAATTTCGTGTTATAATAGGCGCGAAGCAGGGAAGTGGAACAATGGATGATACTATATGTGCAATATCATCTGCCTTAGGTATAGGGGCTATATCTATTATTAGAGTAAGTGGTCCTAAAGCTATAACAATAGTTAACAAAATATTTAAGGGTAAAGATTTAACAAAAGTTCCTGACCATAGTGTTAATTATGGTCATATTTTATCAACCAAAAAAATAATTGATGAAGTTTTAGTAATTATTATGAAAAAACCTAAAACTTATACTACTGAAGATACTGTGGAAATAAATTGTCACGGAGGAATAGCAGTTACCCAAAAAATATTAGAAATTTTATTAGAAAATGGGTGTCGGTTAGCTGATCCTGGTGAATTTACTAAAAGAGCCTTTTTAAATGGTCGAATAGATTTATTAGAAGCTGAAGCTGTTCAAGATTTATTAATGTCTGAAACGGAGAATGCGCGAAAACTTTATATTAATCAAATAGAAGGTAAAGTTTCTAAAAAGGTAAAATTAGTTAGAAAAAAAATTCTAAAGCTATTAGCAAATATTGAGGTTAATTTAGATTATCCAGAATATGAAGATGCTATAGAAATAACTGGGAAATATATGCAAGAAAAATTAAAAGAGATTAGGCAAGATTTACAGAATTTAATTAATAATACCGAAAATGGGCGCATAATAAAATCTGGTATTTCTGTAGCTTTAGTTGGTAAGCCAAATGTTGGAAAAAGCAGTATTTTAAATTGTTTACTAGATGAAGAAAAAGCTATAGTTACTAATATTGCTGGGACAACTAGGGATTTAGTTGAGGGATCATTTTTATTAAATGGTATAAAAATAAATTTAATAGATACAGCAGGAATAAGAGCTACTAAAAACAAAATAGAACAACTAGGAGTTAAAAAGACAGAACAATTATTAGAAAAAATGGATTTAATAATTTTAGTTTTAGATAATAATAATAAATTAACAACCGAAGATAAAAAACTGTTAAAAAAATTAAAAAACAAGAAAAAAATTATTTTTGTTAATAAGAATGATTTAAGAAAGAATGTTAATTTAAAGGAAATAGACGAAGAAGTAATTTACGGTAATACTAAGAAAGAAAATGGATTAGATGCTTTATTAACTAAAATAGAAGAAATGTTTAATTTAGAAAAAATAAATACTCAAGATCCAACGTATTTATCGAATACTAGACAAAAAAGTTTGGTAAAAGAAGCTTATAAATGTATTGATAATTGTCTTGGTAGTATAAAATTTGAATATACAATTGATTTTTTAGCTTCAGATATAAAAAAAGCTTGGGATTTGCTAGGAGAAATTGTTGGGGAAACATATAATGATGAATTACTTGATGAGTTATTTAGTAATTTTTGTTTAGGAAAATAGAGGCTAAAAATGACAAAGAAATATGAAATAATTGTAGTAGGTGGTGGCCATGCTGGTTGTGAAGCTGCTTATGCAGCTGCTAAAAAAGGGCATAGAACTCTTTTAGTTACCACTAATGTAAAAAATATAGCCGATATGCCTTGTAATCCTTCAATAGGCGGAACCGCCAAAGGAATTGTCGTAAGAGAAATAGATGCTCTTGGAGGAATAATGGGAAAGGTTACTGATAAGTCTCATTTTCAAATAAAAATGTTAAATTCTACAAAAGGATTAGCCGTTAGATCTTTAAGAGCCCAAGCTGATAAAGTAGTTTACCCAAAAGAAATGTTGAAAGCTTTAAAAAAATGTTCAAAATTAGACATTTTAGAAGGTACAGTTACTAAACTTTTAGTAAAAGATAAAACTATTTTAGGAGTGGTAATTGATGAAAATAAAAAAATAACCGGAAATGCGGTAATATTAACCACAGGTACTTATTTACGCTCTAAAATATTAGTAGGTGATAAAAAAACCACTAGTGGACCTCATGGCGAAAAAACTTCTTCTTTATTAAGTAATAATTTAAAAGAATTAGGATTTGAAATACTAAGATTAAAAACTGGAACTCCACAAAGAATTGCTGAATCATCAATCGACTTTAGCCAAATGCAAGAAGAATATGGTGATAATACTTATTACACATTTAGTTATGATAATCCTCCGTTTTATAAAATAAATGATCAGAAAAAATGTTACTTAATATATACTAATGCTAAAACTCATGAAATTATTAAGCAAAATTTAGATAAATCTAGTATGTATGGTGGTTATGTTGAGGGTGTTGGACCAAGATACTGTCCTTCAATTGAAGATAAAATAGTAAAATTTGCTGATAAAGAAAGACATCAATTATTTTTAGAACCAGAAAGTGCCTATTATGATGAATGGTATTTACAAGGTTTTTCTACTAGTATGCCTCATGAAATTCAAGAAAAAATGGTTCATAGTCTAAAAGGATTAGAAAAAGCGAAAATAGTTAAGTATGCTTATGCAATTGAGTATGATGCTATAAATCCTCTCCAAGTAAATTATTCCTTAGAAACTAAAATAATAAATAATTTGTATACTGCTGGGCAAATAAATGGTACAAGCGGTTATGAGGAAGCTGCTGCTCAGGGGTTAATGGCCGGAATAAACGCTTCTTTAAAATTGGAGAAAAAAGAACCTTTTATTTTAAAAAGAAGTGATGCTTATATTGGTGTTTTAATAGATGACTTAGTTACTAAAGGAACAAAAGAACCTTATAGATTACTTACTTCTAGAGCTGAATTCCGCCTTCTTTTAAGGCATGATAATGCTGATTTAAGATTAAGAGAAAAAGGATATGAAATAGGTCTTATAGATAAAAAGCGCTATAAAAAGTTTTTAAGTAAAAAAGATTTAATTAATAAAACAATAGCTATTTTAAAAAACAATCAATTAAAGCTAACTAAAAAAGTAATTACTATCTTTGCCGAAAACAATATTAAACTGCCTAAAGGGAGTATTAAATATTCGGAATTATTAAAAAGACCAGAAATAAGTATAAATTTTCTAAAACAATTTGTTGATATAACTGATTCTAAAGAAATATTAGAAGAAGTAGAAATAAGTATAAAATATTCTGGATATATTGAAAAAACTTATAAAGAAATAGCGAAAATGATTAAATTAGAAGAGAAAAAAATTCCTGCTAATATAAATTATGACAAAGTAAGAAACTTAGCTCTTGAAGCTAGACAAAAGTTAAAATTGATAAAGCCTATTTCTATAGGACAAGCTTCCCGAATAAGCGGAGTTAATCCTAGTGATATAGCTATTTTAGCCGTTTATTTAAAAAAGGAGTATTCTCAAAATGAATGAAACAGAATTTAAAGCTTTTTTAGTTCAAAATAAAATTATTTTTGATGATACCATAATTAAAAATTTAGCTAAATACTGTGATTTTTTGTTAGAATATAATAAAAAATTTAATTTAACATCAATAACTACTAGAGAAGAAATATATTTAAAACACTTTGCCGATTCTATTTTATTAATGAATTATATAAAGTTTGATAAAGAGTTAGTAGATGTTGGAACGGGAGCTGGATTCCCAGGAATAATTATAAAAATATTTAATAAAAATTTAAAACTTTGTTTAATAGAATCAAATAATAAGAAATGTCAATTTTTACAAGAATTAATTAAAGAGCTAAACTTAACCGATGTAAAAATAATTAATACTCGAGCGGAAAAATATTCTTTAAAAAATTTAGATAAATATGAAATTGTTGTTTCCCGAGCAGTAGCAGATTTAAAAATATTAACTGAACTTTGTTTACCGCTAGTTAAAATAGGAGGAAAGTTTATAGCTATGAAAGGTAAAACAACCGCCGAAATAGAAAATAGCCAAAAAACAATTCAAAAATTAAACGGAACAATAACTAATATTTATAAATATAAATTACCAATTGTTAATCATGATAGATCAATTGTGGAAATTACTAAAAAAAGTAATACTCCTAAAGGATATCCACGAGATTATTCTAAAATAATAAAAAGTTATTGAAAAAGCTAAAAAATTAAGGTATTATTATAGTGAATAAAATAAGAAGGGGCTGTAATTATGAATTTTGAGCCACAAATAATAGAAGTCGGTTTGGAAGAAATAATTCCAAACAGGTTTCAGCCACGGTTAACATTTGATGAAAAAGCCATGCAAGAATTATCGGCCTCTATAAAGGAACACGGAATCATTCAACCTTTAGTTTTAAGAAGAGTTGGGGATAAGTATGAAATAATTGCTGGCGAAAGAAGATATAAAGCTGCCGGGATGGCAGGTTTACAAAAAGTACCAGCAATAATAACCAATTTAGATGATAATAGCAGTGCTGAAGTAGCTTTAGTAGAAAATGTTCAAAGAAAAGGATTAACTCCAATAGAAGAAGCAAAATCTTATAAAGTTTTATTAGATAGAGGATATGTAACTCAGGATGAATTAGCTAAAAAAATTGGCGTGTCTCAGTCAACGGTTGCCAACAAACTTCGTTTACTTAATTTAGATGAAGAAGTTCAAAAAGCTTTGTTAGATGGAAATATATCTGAAAGACATGCTAGAAGTTTACTTCAATTACCGGATAAAAATAAGCAAAAAGAACTTTTACAAAAAATAATTGCTAAAAGATTGACAGTAAGACAATTAGACGATGAAATAAAAAATTTAAATAAAAGTGAAAATAAAATGGATGATACCCCACTTGTTGATATAGCACCTAGTGTTGATGAAATAAAAAATAATGCTAGTGATATAAATCCGCCTAAATTATCTCCAGGCATTGAGGAAATGTTAAAAACTGAAGCTGAAGTGAAGTCTGAAACGGAGATACCAGTTATAAATCCTAATGTTCAAGCTCCATCTATAGGATCACCAGTTACAGAACAACCTGTTGTTCCTTCTATGACGGAAGAACCAAAGCCCGAAGAACCAGCTCAAAATAAATTTTTCAATTTCTTGGAAGACGAGGAAGCAAATATGAATATGGCTAATAAACCAATAGTTTCTGAAGCTCCAGTTGTTAATACAGAGCCAAAAGAAGTAGAAGTTTTAGATATAACTCCTCCAGCTATTCCTAATAATGAAAATATAGTTGATCCTGTATCCAAAATCGAAACGTTAGCTCCAGATTATGTTCCACCAAAGACAGAAGAGGAACAAGAGGATAAGTTTGATTTAACTGATGCCATAAATTTATTAAGAGATACAACTAAACAAATAGAAGAAAAAGGTTTGGTTGTTGACACTGAAGAGATAGACTTAGAAAACTTATATCAAATAATAATAAAGATAGATAAAAATACTGAATAAAAGCTGCTACGGCAGTTTTTTATTTTATTAACTTTTTAATATTTTATTGACAAAATATTATTTACATTATATAAGAATAATTGAAAAAGTTTATTTATAATAATATAATGAACTAGTTACAGGAGGATATTTTTATGAAAGAAAAAATTGAGCAAGCTATTAAAGAGGCTTTACAAAAAGCAAATTTAATTTGTGAACAAGAAATAGTTGTGGAAATACCAAGTATAATTGAAAATGGAGATTATTCTTCAAATGTAGCTTTAAAAATAGCTAAACAAAATAATAATTCTCCTATTGATATAGCTAATGTGATAAAAAAGAATATTAGCTTAAAAGAAATAATTAAAATAGAAATTAAAAACCCCGGGTTCTTAAACTTTTTTGTTGATAAAGAATATCTTTTTAAAAATATTTCTCAAGTATTAGAGGAAAAAGAAAATTATGGTTCTAACGCAATAGGTAAAAATAAAAAAATTAATTTAGAATTTGTAAGTGCTAATCCAACAGGAATAATTCATTTAGGTAATGCTCGTGGTGGAGCATATGGTGACAGTCTAGCTAGAATATTAAAATTTAGTGGATATGAGGTTAACAAAGAGTACTATGTTAATGATTCTGGAAATCAAGTACATAATTTAGGGCTATCTCTTAAAAGCCGTTATTTAGAATTGTGTGATGTCAAAAGTGATATGCCTAAAGATGGTTACTTTGGTGATGATATAATAAAGCTTGCTAATAATCTTTATGAAGAAAATAATAATAATTTGATAAATAAGGAAGCATCTTTTTTTGAAGAATATGCCATAAAAGAACTATTAGCTCATATTATTGCTGATTTAAAAGAATATAATATTAATTATGATACAGTTACTAGTGAAAAAGAAATACGTAATACAAATTATATAAGCGAGACATTAAGTTTTTATGAAGAAAACAAATATGTTTACCAAAAAGATGGAGCTACTTGGTTTAAAGGAACAATGTTTGGAGCTCCGCGTGATTTTGTTTTAATTAAATCAGATAAATCCTATACTTATGTTTTACCTGATATAGCTCATCATTTAAAAACTTTAAGTAATAACTATGATAAGTTAATAAATGTTTTAGGTGCTGATCATCATGGCTATGTTCCGGTAATAAAATCAACTTTAAAAGCTTTAGGAGTAGATTTAAATAAAATAGATATAAAACTATTACAGTTAGTCAAACTTGTTAAGGATGGTCAGGAATATAAAATGAGCAAAAGATCTGGAACATCGGTTACTTTAAAAGAATTAATAGATGAAGTAGGAGTAAATGCCACTAGATATTTCTTTGCTTCTAGGAGTTTAGATACTCAAATGGATTTTGATATAGATTTAGCCAAAAAACAAAGTAATGAAAACCCTGTTTATTATGTTTGCTATGCTTATGCTAGAATATCTAGTGTTTTAAGAGAAAAGTCTGATAATATTTCCTTAAATTTAAACTATGAAAATATTAAGAAAAATAATGTTTACAAATTACTAGAAAAAATATATAATTTCCCTGATGTAGTTAAAAATGCTGCAGTAAAAGAATTACCACATTTAATAACAAATTATTGTTATGAATTAGCTAATTTGTTTCATATTTATTATTCTAATTATCGTATAATAACTGATAACGAAATAGAAACAGCCGAAAATTTAAATTTAATTAAAGCGGTTAGAATAACACTGGGTAATGCTTTAAACTTAATTGGTGTTGATCCACCAGAAAAAATGTAGGAGGATTTATGAAACTTAAAAATTTAAGTAATGAAGAACTGGAAGCTTTAGCATATGATGATATTGCCTTTGCTATATTAAAAGCTTATGGTAAAAAAATGAAAATTCAAACTTTATTCAAGAAAATTTGTAAACTATTATCTTTGTCAGAGAAGGAATTTGAGGATAAAATCGCTGATTTTTTTGAACTTTTATCAACTGATAAAAGGTTTATAATGTTACCAAATGGATATTGGGATTTAAGAAATAATCATAGTAAAAAAATAGAGCTAGAAGACGACGATGATGATGATGAATTAGTTCTTGAATTAGAAGATTTAGAAGACGATGACGAAGAAGAAATAGATGCAACTGACGACGACGATGATATAGATGATGGATTAGGAGATCTAGTTATTATTGATACTAATAAAGACGACCAAGATGATTTATAACTTTCTAATTTATTTTATAGAAGGAAGGTATAAAAATGTTTGAAAGATTAGAAGAAATAACAAAAAGATACAATGAAATAGCTGATAAACTTACCGAAGAAGAAATAGTAAGTAATTTTGAATTGATGAAAAAACTTTTAAAAGAACAAAAAAAGTATGAGCAAGCAGTAGAAAAATATACTGAATATAAAAATGTTTTATCTCAATTAGAAGAAACTAAAAATATTGTAAATGATCCAGAGTTGCATAGTATAGCTCAAGAAGAAATGGATAGGTTAAAGGATAAAGAACTAACTTTAAAAAAAGAATTAGAAATATTGCTTTTGCCTAAAGATGAAAATGATGAAAAAAATATTATTATGGAAATAAGAGGAGCCGCTGGTGGAGATGAAGCAAATATTTTTGCTGGTGATTTGTTTAGAATGTATTCTAGATATATTGAAAGGAATAATTGGCAAATTGAAATACTTAATGAAGTTTTAAGTTCTTCAGGTGGGTATACTCAAATAGAATTTATGGTCAAAGGTAAAAATGTTTATTCAAAACTAAAATTTGAAAGTGGTTCTCATCGTGTTCAAAGAGTTCCCGAAACAGAATCACAAGGTAGAGTTCATACTTCTACAGCCACAGTACTCGTAATGCCAGAGGCGGAAGATGTTAATGTTGAAATAAAAGATGCAGATTTAAAAATAGATGTTTATCATAGTAGTGGAGCTGGAGGCCAAAGTGTTAATACTGCTGATTCAGCAGTCAGAATAACCCACTTGCCGACCGGAATTGTTGTTACTTGTCAAACAGAGAGAAGTCAATTAAAAAACAAAGAAAGGGCGATGGCCGTTTTAAAAACTAGATTATATGATTATGAGCAACAAAAACAAGATAGTGAGTTAGGTACAGAAAGAAGGCTAAAGATAGGAACGGGAGATCGTTCTGAAAAAATAAGAACTTATAATTATCCCCAAAATAGAGTGACTGATCATAGAATAAATTTTACAACTATGGATCTGGATAAAGTTATGGATGGTCATCTTGATGCTATAATAGAAGCTTTAATTCTTGCCAACCAGAAAAAAGGTTTGGAAACTTTAAAAAATGATTAAAATTAGTTCGGCAGATTATAAATCACTTTCTTTAAAAAGTGGTAAAAAATTAGCAAAAAATTTAAGAAAAGTTAACAAAGGATATCCAATTCAATACTTGATTGGGAATGTTAACTTTTTTGGTTATGAAATAAAAGTAAACAAAAATGTTTTAATTCCTCGTTTTGAAACTGAACAATTAGTAGAGGAAGTATTAAAACTATTAGATAAAAGTAAAAATTTAAATATTTTAGATTTAGGAACAGGTAGTGGATGTATTTCGATAGCATTAAAAAAAGAACTACCAAAAGCTAAAATAACTGCTCTTGATAATTCTTTTAGAGCTTTAAAAATAGCTAAAGAAAATGCTGAATTAAATAATGTTGATATAAAATTTATTCACCAAAATATAAAAAAAGTTGTAGATAATAAATTTGATTTAATTATAAGTAATCCTCCTTATATATCAAAAGATGAGAAAATTATGCCTTCAGTAAGAAAATATGAACCTAATAAAGCTTTATTTGCTAGGAACAAAGGATTATTTTATTATCAAGTTATTTTAGAAAATTATCATAATAGATTAAATAAAAATGGGATCATAGCTTTAGAGATAGGTTGTTACCAAAAGGAAGCAATCTTAAAAATAATAAATTCTTATTGTGAAAATTGGCGTATACTTTGCCAAAAGGATTACTCTTTAAAAGATAGATTTATTTTTATTGTTAACAGGTAGTTATGTTTAGATATGTAAACTGTTATAACTCTTTAATTGACAAGATATATTGTTACATATTATATTTAGTTTGGTGAAGGTTATGAAAAAAACTGCTAGGATAATTTATGATGCCTATTTTAATAAATATGCCATACCACAATTTAATATTAATAATTTAGAGTGGACTAAATATATATTAGAAGAATGTCAAATGTTAAAAAGCCCAGTTATTTTGGGTGTTAGTCAAAATGCCGCTAGATATATGGGCGGATATATAACAGTTCGTAATTTAGTTGATGGACTTATTAAAGATCTTAATATAACGATTCCTGTTGTTCTTCATTTAGATCACGGTAAAAGTTATGAAGAAGCCGAAAAAGCTATAAATGCTAAATTTGATTCTGTCATGATTGATGTATCAGATAGTGATATTGAAGATAATATAAAAATAACTAATATGGTTGTTAAAAAAGCTAAAAATATTGTTGTAGAATCAGAAATAGGTAAGATAAAAAACAATAGTGATATTGATAAAACTGATCTAGATACTGTATTACTTTTTGATAAAAAAGCTAAGTTTGATACTTTGGCACCGGCTATTGGTAATTTTCATGGTTTAAAGAAAGTTGAACCACAATTAGATTTTGATTTATTAGAAAGTATATATAAATCTTGTAAAAAGCCACTTGTTTTACATGGTGGAACAAATATTTCCGGTGATAGTTTAAAAAAATGTATTACTTATGGTGTAGCTAAAATTAATTTCAATACTGAATTGCAGGATGCTTGGGCTAAAGCAATAAAAGAGTTTATAAAAAATAACCCCAATGTGATTGATCCAAGAAAAATAATTGGTTCAGGAGAAGCATCTATAAAGGAAGTTGTAGCAACAAAAATAAATATTCTAGGTAGTGCAAATAGAGGGTAGGATTATCATGCAAAAAATAGTTATTGAAGGAAACCACGATTTAAGTGGTGAAATAAAAATAAGTGGAGCCAAAAATAGTGCAGTTGCTTTAATACCTGCAGCTATATTAAGTGATTCGGATGTCACTATTTTTAATGTCCCAAAAATTTCTGATACTCAGACATTAATAGAGATATTAGAAGAATTAAATTGTAGATGTCAGTTTAAAGATAATGTTATAAAAATAGATAGTAGTGCCGCAAAAAATGTTGTTATAAAAGAAAATCTATCAGCTAAATTAAGAGCTTCCTATTATTTTATGGGAGCGTTATTAGGAAGATTTAAAAAAGTAGAAATGTATTTTCCTGGCGGTTGCAAAATAGGAAGTAGACCAATAGATATTCATCTAAAAGGACTTATAAAAATGGGAGCAACAGTTAAAATTGAAGGAACTGATAAATATATTATAGAAGCTCCTAAATTAAAAGGATGTAAGATATATTTAGACTTTGCTAGCGTAGGAGCAACAATTAATTTGATGTTAGCGGCTGTAAAAGCTGAAGGAATTACTTGTATTTCCAATGCTGCTAAAGAACCAGAAATAGTTAATGTTGCGACTTTTTTAAACAATATGGGAGCTAAAATATTTGGGGCTGGCACTAGCGAAATAAAAATAATAGGTGTTTCGCATTTAGGTAAAGGGGTAATTGATGTAATACCTGATCGAATTGAGGCCGGGACATATATTATTATTGGTGCTTTGTTGGGTAAAAATTTAAAAATAACTGATGTTATTCCTACTCATATTGAATCACTCAATTCCAAATTAAGAGAAATGGGCGTTGATTTGCAGATAAAAGAAAACGAAATTATTATTAATAAGTGTGAAAATTTAAAACCTATTAACATAAAGTCTTTAACTTATCCAGGATTTCCTACCGATTTGGGGCAACCAATAACAACTTTGTTAACACAGTGTAATGGTACTTCGTTTTTTGAAGAAACTATTTATGAGAATAGAATTGGTCATATTGAATATTTAAATAAAATGGGTGCTAATATTAAAACTATAAAACCTAATGCTATTGTTTATGGTCCTACAAAGTTAAAAGGTGCAGAAGTTTTGGCAACTGATTTACGAGCTGGAGCAGCATTAATAATAGCAGGGTTAATTGCGGAAGGAACAACCGTTATAGATAACGTCGAACATGTTTTAAGAGGATATGAAAATATAGCTGAAAAACTACAAAAAGTGGGCGCTAAAATAGACCTAAAATAATTATTGCTAAAAATAAAACTTGTGTTATAATATACGAGAAACAAATTTCTATAACTAAACTTTAGTTATGGCGGAAGGAGTAAAAAATGAAAAAGGGTATTCACCCCGAAATGAAAGAAACAACTTTCAAATGTGCTTGTGGAGCAGAATTTACTACTAAATCAACTAAAGAGGATATTGTTGTAGACGTATGTAGTGAATGTCATCCTTTCTATACAGGAACTCAAGGCAAACATAAGAAAACGGGGTCAATTGAAAAATTTAATAAAAAATTTGGATTAGATAAATAAGCTACTAATAGGTAGTTTTTTTATGTTATAATTTTATTGTGGTGAATTATATGAAATATATTTTAAACAGAATAATTAGAATGGATTACAACAATTTCTTTGCAATAATTAAAAAAATCAAAAAAACTAGTAAAAAAAGCGGTATATATATTTTTTTTGATATAGTTTTCACAGGATTAAGATTTAAAGCTGGATATATGGATTATTATCTTTTAAAAATGTATGAAATGAATAATAAAGAGAAAAGCACTTATTTAGTTAGGGGAAAAAACAACGAACTAGTAAATAAACTTAATAAAAAAGCAGATATTCACATATTAAACAATAAAATAGAAACGAATAAACTTTTTAATAAATATTTAAAAAGAGATTGGTCTTACATAGGTGATCCTCATATTGATCTATTTTTAAAAAAACATTCTAGATTTATAGCCAAACCTAGCGATGGCCAATGTGGAAAAGGAATAGAAATAATTGAAACCAAAAAATTTAAAAGCACCAAAGCTTTGTTAGAATATTTAAAAAATAATAATCTTGATTTGGTTGAAGAATTAATAAAGCAACATAAAGAAATAGCTAAGATAAATAATAGTTCAGTAAATACCATTAGAATTGTTTCTATTTATAATTACAAAACATTTTATATTGGTGCTTGTATGAGAATAGGTAATGGTAATTTTGTGGATAATTTTGAAAGTGGGGGAATGACTGCTAAAGTAGACCCTGAAAAGGGAATAGTTTTAAGTCCTGCTATAGATAAAGTTGGAAACATTTATTATAATCATCCTAAAACCAAAACAAAAATAGAAGGATTTAAAATTCCTTTTTATGAAGAAACTTTAAAAATGATTGCTGAAATGACAAAAATGGTTCCTACATTAAGATATGTTGGCTGGGATATATCCATAACTCCTAAAGGACCGGTATTAGTTGAAGCCAATCCTTTACCTGGATCACAAATAACTCAAATGCCTTATCCTAATGGAAAAAAAGAAGGGTGTATGCCTAAAATAAATGAGGCATTAAATTATAAAATATGATAAAATATAATGTAAGGATGTGATAATATGATAATTTCTATTGGATGTGACCATTGGGGCATAGAAATGAAGAACTATATTATTATGCATTTAAAAAACAACGGAATTGTAATAAATAGCTATGGTCCAAATGAAAAAAGCAATAAGAAAGTTGATTATGTTGATTATGCTATAAGAGTTGGAGAAGATATAAAAAATAATAATGCTGACTTTGGTATACTTATATGTCGAACAGGAATAGGCATGAGTATTGCTTGTAATAAAGTTAAAAATGTTCGATGTGCTAAAGTAGATAACGAAAACGAAGCGGTTTTAGCAAGAACTGACGATAACGCTAATGTAATAGCTTTAAGTGCCGAAAAAGAAAATGAGGAAGTACTAAAATTTGTTAAACTATTTTTAGAAACAAAGTTTAGTTTAGAAGAAAGATACAAAAAAAGATTAGACAAAATAAAAGCCTATGAAAGTAGTCAAAATGGAAAAGTATAAAATATTTATATACATAATAGTGACTTTAACTTGTTCTTTTGCTTTAAGTGGAATAAATTTTAATAATTTTTTTAAAAAGAATAAAGTTATAGAAGCAAAAACATTTATTATAGTAATGGCATTAGCACTTAGTTACTTGGCAACAAATTTTATAGTTGATTTTTTAGAAGTAAGTAAAATATTGTAAAAGTACTAATAAAGTACTTTTATTTTGAAAAACAGATTAGCTGATAGTTAACATGGAGGAACTTGTGATAAAAATAATAATAGTAGAGGATGAAAAAAGGACTCAAGAACAAATTAAGAAAATAGTGATAGAAACATTGTTTTCCACCAATTTAGAATTTGAAATTAAAATTTTTAATAAATATAATGAAAACCTTCAGCAGCTAATAAGTGATGAATCTTTACAAAAAATATTTTTATTAGATATAGAGCTTAATTCAAATATTTCTGGAATAAACATTGCTGATATGATAAGAAAAAATGATTGGGAAAGTGAAATAATTTTTTTAACCAATCATGATAAAATGTTTGAACCGGTTTATAGAAATATTTATAAAGTCTTTGATTTTATTGAAAAATATCATAACTTAAATGAAAGATTAAAAAAAGATTTAAAAAAAATAGTAGCTCAAAATTATGATAA
>DAOSVX010000005.1:0-22614 GCA_035379765.1 Bacilli bacterium
ACCGGAACCACCGCCGCCACCACCGCCAGTATTGGCTGTTCCGTTAGCACCAGTTCTAGTTCCTCTACTACTTCCGCCAGCGCCACCACCTATAACTCCGCCGGCTCCACCATAGAAAGTGTGAGCTGGGTTATTATACGCGCCGCCGCCGCCACCGCCAGAATACGCTGGTAAAGATGAATTGCCAAACTCATAAGTGTTTGTGCCTTGGCCAGCTCCACCAGAATAAGATCCTGAAGTACCGTTAGCCCCATTGCTTCCACCGTTTTTGCCCCAAGTATTACTGCTAGTTGCTCCGGAGCCACCTCCAGAGCCTCCAGCTCCACCAGTGCCTGATGATGTTCCATATCCTCCAGAAGCGGAATAGCCAAAACCTGATGAAGAATGGCCGTTAGTTTGCGTACTCCCTCCAGCTCCTATTACTATTGAATAATTTGTTCCTGCTGTTAAGCTTTTGTTTGTATAAGTTTTGGTATAGCCGCCGCCACCGCCGCCATCAGAATTATAAGATCCACCGGTTCCGCCGCCACCGCCGCCGCCAACTAAGAAGACATCTATTGTCATATTAACTGCTGGTGTAAATGTTCCACTTGTTAAAAATTTAATACGCCAATTGCCACTACCATCATTTATAACTGTACTACTACCTGTATATGTATACATATTAGCAAATGCTAACCAATTAGCTGTTATAGTAGCATCTCCCATACCCATAGTATATGTTGTACCAGAAATACTTCCACTACCTGATATGCCCCAACCAGTAAATACATAACCACTACGGGATGGATTATTTATTGTTGTTGTTGCTCCTGGTGAAAGAGTTTGAGGTGTCGTACCACTCCAAGTTCCACCATTAGCATTGACTGTTAAAGTAAAAGTATTAACAACCCAATTGGCAGTTAAAGTAGCGTTTCCCGTACCCATTGTAAATGTTGTTCCTTCCATACTACTACCAGTACCCGATACTGTCCAACCGGTAAAATTATAGTTAGCTCTAGTAGGATCGCTTATTGTTACACTAGATCCATAAGCAATAGTTTGAGGCGTCGTACCACTCCAAATACCACCGTTAGCTAAAACTGTTAAAGTATAACTATTGGCTGTCCAATTAGCTGTTATAGTAGTATCTTCCGTACCCATTGTAAACACTCCACTAGTTATGCTACTATTGGCACCTGTAACACTCCAACCGCTAAATACATATCCTACTTTGGTTGGAGTGTTTATAAATGTAGTTAATCCTTCTCTTATATTAATAGGGCTTGTACCACTCCAAGTTCCACCAGTGGCATTTACAGTTAAGGTATGTTTAACATTTGACAATTCTGACGGTGTCAAAACAGATGTAATACTACTTTCACAATCAGTATCAGCTATATAAGCATAACTACGGTCATTTTTTTGATAAACTAAAATAGCCATAGTATTTATAGCAGTTTTATCACGTGGGTCCAAAAAAGATCCTGTAGTATCATCAGCATCTAAATAATTACCATTAATTAATTCTTGAATAGTAATGCTTTCACAAGGATATTCTATTCCATCAACTTCACAAGTGTTAATTAAGCTATTATCATCGGCATATCTTTCAGCGGATTTTTGTACTATTTCTAGTTTGGAACAATATAATCTTGTTTTAGCTTTATCAGTTATTTTAAAAATAGAAGGTACAGCAATAGATGTTATTACAGCAATAATAACAATAACAGCTAACAATTCAATGATTGTAAAACCTCTATTTTTCAACATATAATCACCTATTATTAATTATATCTTATATGTTTTTTATTTGCAATTTAAAAAAACTCCTAGGAGTTTAAATTAGCATTTATTATATTTAAAACTTCTTCTTTACCTTTTCTATTTACTGAAGAAAAGAAAACTAAATTATCACCATCAGCTAATTTCATCGTGTTAGAGATTAATTTGTTCTGTTTTTCTCTATCGTTAGGTAAAACTTTATCATATTTGGTTGCTACAACCGTAACAGTTAACCCATAATATTTTAAGAAGTTATACATAAGCAAATCATCATTAGTTGGTTTATGGCGATAATCAACTAACATAAATACATGTTTTAAATTTTCTCTATTTATTAAATATTCTTCAATCATTAAGCCAAATTTTCTTTGGACTTCCTTACTTACTTTAGCATATCCATATCCAGGAACATCTACTAAATAAAAATTATCATTTATAAGATAAAAATTAAGAGTTTGAGTCTTACCAGGGATGCCACTAACTCTAGCAAAATTCCTGCGATTTATTAATGTGTTAATAAAACTGCTTTTCCCAACATTACTTCTCCCAACAAGAAGAAACTCTGGCATTTTAGCTTTAGGATATTGACTAATCCGCACTGCCATTACTGGGTCTTCCACTTTATTAATTTTCATATTTATTTTCACCACACGGTAATTATACGCAAAAAAAAAGTAAATTGCAAGTTTACTCTTTTTCTTCTAATTTTACTAAAACTTCTCGCGGTTTGCTCCCATTCATTGGGCCTACTATGCCCCGTTCTTCTAAAAGATCAATTATTCTAGCCGCTCTATTATATCCTAGCCTAAATCTTCGTTGTAATAAAGATGCACTAACCTTACCAGTTTTAATAGAAAATTCTACTATTTCATTATATAAAGGATCATCATATTCCTCTACTTCAACACTACTAGTTTTAGAAATAGGAGTTAGGTCCTCTTCAACATAATTAACTTTCTGTTCTTTAGAAACAAAATCTACTACTCTTCTTATTTCATCATCAGAAATATATGAACCTTGAATTCTAATCGGTGTATTTTCATCTACTGGTTTATAAAGCATATCCCCTTTACCAATAAGCTTTTCAGCTCCACTCATATCCAAAATAGTTCGAGAATCAACATTACTTGTTACTGTAAAAGCAATTCTCGTAGTTATATTATTTTTAACAACTCCTGTTATAACATCGGTAGAAGGCCTTTGAGTAGCTACAATTAGATGAATCCCTGCTGCTCTAGCCATTTGAGTTATTCTCATTATAGAATCTTCTACTTCTTTAGCTGCTATTAACATCAAATCAGCTAGTTCATCAATTATAACAACAATATAAGGCATTTTTTCTTTTGGTTTATCAGGATTTCTTCTATTTTCTTTTTCAATTCGATCATTATAAACATCAATATTTTTAGCATCAGTTTCACTAAATATCTGATATCTTCTTTCCATTTCAACTACTATCTTACGAAGAGCCAAACTGGCTTTTCTAGGATCCGTAACTACTGGATAATACAAATGAGGTATACCATTATAATTAGTAAACTCTACTTTTTTAGGATCTATTAAAACTAATTTTAAATATGATGGTGTATACCGCATTAATAAAGAAATTATAAAACTATTCATACAAACTGATTTACCACTACCAGTACTACCAGCCACTAATAGATGGGGCATTCTAGAGATGTCCGCATACTGGCATCTACCCATTATATCTTTTCCTAAAACAACTAGCAAACGACAATTTTCTAAGGTTCTTGGAATATTAGTTAATATTTCTTTTAATCTAACCAAAGTCGTAACACTATTTGGTATTTCAATTCCAATGGTATTTTTCCCGGGTATAGGAGCTTGAATTCTTATTTCTTTAACTGCTAAAGCTAATTTTAATTCATCTTTAATACTAACAATTTTACTTACTTTTGTCCCGGCTTCTATTTTTACTTCAAATTGCGTAACAGATGGCCCTACATGAATTTCAACAACTCTACCTTTAACACCAAAATCATTTAAAACTCTCTCAACAGTCTTTTTGTTATTTTTAACAAAATCTATACTAGTTTTACCAGCTTTAGGAATTTCATCTAAAAGAGAAAGAGGTGGTAATTGATAATTTGTTGCTTCACCCACTCTTGGAGTCAAATCATTTGAAGTTGGTTGTTCAACTGGTTGTTTGGGATTGCTTTTTAATTCATCTACACTAGTTATTACTATTTTGTCTTCTGGTTCATCTGGCTTTATTAATTCTTCATCATCCAATTTAGCACCTTTTTTTACTTTTAATTTCTTTTTCAGCCATTTAGTACCAATTCCTAATTTTTCAAACACGTAGCCTAAATTAATATCTAATATCATCACAATACCAAATATCAAAATAGCAATAGTTACTATTTTAGTTCCTGTTTCATCAAATAAATAAGAAAACCCTGAAGTAAATAAAGCTCCTATCAATCCACCACCAACTTGAGGATTTATAATGCTAGTAGAACTTTTAAAGTTTTCAATCGTTGTTTCTAAAATTTCTTTTATAGGAAGTCCACTATATTCAATATGCGAAAATATTAATATTACTATTACTAAAGCATACATACCTATTAATCTAGAAGAAAAGAATTTAGGCAGTTTTCTTTTAATAATCATATAAGCGCCTAAAATTACTAATAAGGCTAAAATTATTACCCACCATGTTCCCATTAAAAAAATGGCAAAATTTTTAATAAGTCTACCTACTGGGCCAAAGTTACCAAACCCAATTAATCCAATCAAAATAAGTAACAAACCATTTAACTCAACACTATAATTAAAAGCTTTTGCTTCTGTTTCTTTTTTCTTTGACCCTTTTTTCTTTGCCATATTATATTCACCATAAAAATTATATCATGTTAAATAGCAAAAAAAAAGAAGTTAAACTTCTTTTTAATTTATTCGTTACAAACCAGGGTGCTTGATATTGTTCTTTTTAAAACGCCATTTTCTTCTTTTATATCTAAAATAACCATACTAGATTCCTTATCACAAGGATTCTTAGTTTCCGGGTTTACAAAAACATCTTCAGTATCGGTATATATAAGTAAATCAGAAAGTTTTATAACATAACTTCCTGGAGCAGTTATATTTGTATAAGTTTCTGTTTTAAAAGCTTCAGAAGCCATTTCATCTAATTTATCTTCTAATTCTTCGATAGTCAAATGTTTTTGACAACCAAATACTAATAAAGTAAATACCATTACTAAAAGTATCTTTTTCATTAACTTCCACTTCCTTCTGATATTAATTTTATTTCAATTAAACCGTCGTCTTCTTTTAATCCCGACGTCATAGTTATATCAGTAAAACTTGAACTAACTGAACTTGTTCCACCTACA
Source organism: Bacilli bacterium (assembly GCA_035379765.1). Taxonomy (GTDB): domain Bacteria; phylum Bacillota_I; class Bacilli_A; order RF39; family UBA660; genus DAOSVX01. Next base: position 5,127 of record DAOSVX010000005.1, read on the forward strand.
CCTGGTTTGGTTTGAGTAGAATCTAGGCTAGTACAAGATCCATCCACATAACCACCTACACAAGTAGTTGGCGATCCATAAAAGCAATCAGAGCAATCGCATGAATAAGTTTCCCACCTGACTATTGAACAAGCTGAACAGTCTCCCACTGCATAACAACCATGATATTGTTCAAAGCACTCGGTACTACCATCTGTATCACAACAATATTGGTAAACAGCTCTACTACATGTATCACAACCATAACTACAAGTATTAGTAGTTGTTACACAAGAATCATAAACTTGTTCATATTCTAAACACATAGCATATTTGTTGCCGGATCCGCCTCCTCCACCAAGGGTTCCTGAAGATCCAGCTTGAGCAGTTTCTAAAGCTACTGTTTCTAACTCTGTATCAGTTTCTACCGCTGCTCCGCCGGCTGCATTTCCTTCGCCACCGGCTCCACCTGTAGATCCGCCACCACCACCAGCAGCAGTCATAATAGTAACTCCATTTAGTTTAACAATAGTTGCTCCGCCGCCACCATAAGTTCCGGTTCCGCCACCATTATAACCACCTGTATAATCACTTGTAGGCGTACCTCCAACTATTAAGGTTAAAGTAGAATCAGCTCCTAAATAAATATTTCCTGATACATAACCGCCTTTACCACCAGAATTGCCTCCTTCGGCACCATAGGCTCTAATTGTATAAGTGCCTTCTAAAACAGTTTGATATGTGTATTCTCCTGGTTCGTTATAAACTTGATCAGGATTTATTAATTGTTCTGGCGGTGTAGGATCAACAACTTCTCCTGATAAAACACTAATATAATAAGTTCTATTATAAGAAATATTATTAAAAGTATAAGTCAAAGTATATTCTCCAGCTGTGGGGAAAACTACTGTATGAGTATCTGGATATAATTTTCCACCAGTTTTAGTTATATCAGTCAAAACCGTATTGTCAACTTCGATACCATTATCATTATATACTCTTACTCCATCTAAATAATCAATGGCTGTATCTGTATAACCATTTACTCTAGTAGGAGAAATGGTAACATAAGAAGTTGTATAAGCAGGATAAACATATTCAATAGCATCATTAGCATTTAAAAACACTTTAACACTTTGATAAACAACATTTTCCTTATCTAAAACACTAACACCATCAGTTGGATCATAAATATAATTTTCATCTAATAATCCAGAATCTAACAAATCTTCAACAGCAACATAAACAGTTGTACCACTATAAATTAAAGATTTTAATCCTTCACTTTTATCAACATAAACGCTAGCAGCACTTTTTATTCTAGCTGTTAGATCTAACCATTCTTCCTCATTATGCTTATCTCTGGCTGAAGAAATACTAAGAAGAATTATAGTAGAAATTAAAGCTAACAAAGATATTGTTACTATCACTTCGATTAGTGTAAAACCCTTCTTTTGTTTCATATAAACCTCTATTTTCTTATATTATTATAATACTCTAAAAGCTATTTTTTAGCAAGGAAAAAGACCTAATAGGTCTTCTAAATTTCTTGAATAACAGCAATTATCATTGGCTTACATCCCGTTTCATCATAGAAATATTTGCCAAGATCTTCTCTTATTTCTTGTTTTACTTTGTTATAGTCTACATATTCAGGAGTTCTATTTCTTTTAATAACATCTAAAGATATTTCTTCTATTTTTTTAATCATTTCTCCAGAATCTTTAACATAAATAAATCCTCTAGTAGTTACTTCAGGACCAGCAACTATTTCTTTTCCTTTTTTATTTACAGTAGCACTTATTAAAACAATTCCGTTCTCACTAAGCATCTCTCTATCCTTTATAACTAGTTCTCCAACATCGTCATTGCTTTTACCATCTATTAACACATCATTTACTTTTATGCTTTCGCCACTATCTTTTAATAACCCATCTACAAAAGTAACTACTTGCCCATTTTGTTTTAAAATAATATTATCTTCAGGCATTCCTAAAGACTTTGCTAAAGAAGCATTGCCAACCATATAACGATACTCACCTTTAACAGGCATGTAATATTTAGGGCTTATTAATTTAATCATTAACATTAAATCTTCGCTAGAAGCATGATGAAGAATATTTTTATCTTTAGGAATAGTTATTGATGAAGCACCTGCTACAGCAATGTCGTTTTCCAATTTAACAAAAGTTTTTTCATTGCTATCATATCTTGGTTCAGCGAAAACGACTGTATCACTAGATTTTAGTTTAATAAATTTATCATATCCCATTAATATTTTTTCTACACAAAAGTATTGTCTTTCTAAATCATCACTGATTAACAAAATAGCATCTTCATCATCTACATTACTCAAATCACCAACAATTTTGTCATTATAATTTAAATAGCCTTCCTTTTTACTAAAAGCAACAACATTTTGTAATTTTTTGCCCATTAAAATAATCTTACGATGCATATTTTCAGCAGCTGCAAATATTTCGCTTATGGTATATAAATGGTTAGGTAAAACGGTAAATATAACTCTTTTTTCATTATGATTTAATGTATCTTTAAAAAAGTCTGTTAATTTATGGCTTGGTGAGGTATGACCTATTTTTTCACTAAAAACACTTTCGCTCATCAAACATAAAACGCCTTGTTTTCCAACATAAGCTATTTTGCCTAAATCCATATTATATGGCCCCATCATTGAAGGATCAATTATAAAATCTCCCGTATAACAAACAGCTCCATCTTTAGTATTAATAACATACATAACAGCATCAGGAATAGAATGACTAACACTTATGGGGAAAATACTAACATCACCAAATTTTATTTGTTTATGGGGAGTAATTAAAACAATGTTTTTTTCTGGTACTCCTTCACTTTCTAATACAAATTTAGTAAATTTAGTAGCATATACTTTTAAATCGGGTATAGCCTCCAATAGTTCATCTACTGCTCCCATATTTTCATTATGACCATGAGTAATAAATAAACCTTTTATTCTATTTTTGTTTTTTATTAAATATTCAAAATCAGGAATTATATAATCTATCCCATATAAGTTTTCACTGGCATATTTTATCCCACAGTCAAAAACAAATAAACTTTCGTCTACTTCTACTACATAGGCGTTTTTTCCACTCTCATCTAGTCCGCCCAAACTAAATATCTTTATTTTGCTCATAAACATCTCTTTTCTTAGTTAAAAAAGTTTTAAAACTGAAGTAATTATAACAGAATAAATAAAAAAAAGCAATTAATTGCTTTAACCTATCTTAATTTTTATTATTTCCATTCCTCTTTTTGGATCATTAAGTAATATATCATAAATCATTTTATTTTCTCTTAATAATTTAATAAGTTCTATTTCATTATTAGACATTGAAAAATAATTAAATTGCTCTTTGTCTTCCCTAACTGATAAATGATCTATACCCATTAAATATTCAGCTGTTACTCCAAATATCTCCATATATTTTTGAATAACATCATATTTTGGTCTTCTTTTTTCTTTTTCATAAGTACATATAGTAGACTTTTTAAGTCCCATAAGAGAAGCAAGTTCATCTTGGGTCATGTTTTTACTTAGTCTTAAACTTCTTAAACGTTCTCCTCTTATCATATTGCACTTCCTAACAAGAAAAATTATATAATTATTTAAATTAGCTATGTTTAATGTTTACTACTTGTAAATTATTTTATTGCTTTTTTAAAACTAAGTACTATAATTAAAGTATGGAAAAATTAATTAAATTAAGAAAAAAATATCACTATTCTTATGATGAAATGGCTAAAAAATTGGGAATTAGTAAACCTTATTATTGGCAAATAGAACATAAAAAAAGAAGACTATATTATAGTCTTGCTAAGAAAATTGCTAATATTTTTAAATTAAAACCCGATGATATATTTTACGATGAATTTTAAAAGCAAAGATAATCTTTGCTTTTATTTACATTTTGGTATATCGGTTTTTAGACAATCTCCTGTAACCATTTCCATAAGCTTTGCTTTAATATCTTCTCTCGTTAACTCATCATCTGCATATTCTTGTAATTCTTCTGGAGTCAAACTATTAAGTAGTTCTTCCACTCTTTTTTCTTCTGGAGAAGGTTTTTGTCCTTCTTGTGGATAATCATCATCATGAAGTACAGCTTCTTCCTCTGCTGCATAGGTATCATATTTTTCTTTCATTTTATCTCCTACTTTCTTCTTAAACTAATTATAAGTTATCAAAATAAAATTAGCAAGTTAATGTTTATTTTCTTTTTAGTTGCATTTCTTTTGGTGATACATGAGAATAAATACCATCGACGCCTAATTTTTTAAACATTTCTATTTCTTCAGCAGTTCCTATAGTATGAATATTACATTCAATGCCCATTTTATGAAGCTTTTTTAAAAAGTCTTTATGATGAATTAATCTGTTTTTATATAATGTTACGCCAGTTATTCCTGGGCACTCTTTTAACTCTCTTAAAATTAGTCGTTCAATAAAAGGTTTTTTATATAAAGTATATATTGAATTTGAAAATTCAAACTCTTTAATGCTTCTTTTGGCCATATTTATATTATAAAATTGTGGGATAACTCTACTAAAATCACTATCAGCTTTGATAAAAGCATCTTTAATAATTTGATACTGTTTTGCATAAATATCATATCTAGTACTTTTAGTATCAAGAACAAATTCTACATCAGGATACTTTTTACATAATAAAGCCATTGTTTCGGCTGTCATTGGTGTTAGTCCCCTAGTTTGATAATCAGCCATTATTCTTTCGCTAGACGGTAACAAAAAGTAAGAATTGGTTACCAAAGATATTTCCCCTAAAGCTGATAAAATGAGATCCATATTTATTTTTTCAAAATATTCTGCTGGATAAAAATTATAACCTGTAACACTATGATAAGAAATTAATTGTTCATCTTTAGTAAAATATAAATCGACCTCAAATCTTCTAAACCCTTGTTTATAACTTTCGTAAAAAGCTTCTACTGAATTAACATACGACATACCATTATATAGACCACAAGCATGAGCTATTAATAATTTTTGATAAGATTTCATAAAATTTCTCCTTATATTTATTATAATTTCTTACCATATCACCTGTCAAACAATTAAATTTGTTTTTTTATAAAAACTAATATAACATAATTATCACTTCTAGTTGATAATCTATATAAAATTATATTCCTTAGCAAATATTCTTTCATCACTACAATATTTCATTATAAATTTGTTATCTTTTTTGCAAATAATTATACCTATTGTTTTGTCTTGGTTAATATTTTTTTTGTTTTTATCAATATAATTCATATATTTTTGCACCTGGCCAACATATTCTGCTTTTAACTCAGTAACTTTAAGCTCAACAACTACATAGCAATTAAAATCTATGTTATATAATAATAAATCAATATAATTATATCTATCACCTATTTTTATTTTATATTCGCTTTTAATATAAGTAAAATTAATACCAAGTTCCAAAAGAAAATTGTCTAGATCTTCCAGTATCAATTGTTTTAAAAGTTTTTCGGAAATCGCACTATAATTATAATTATTTTTAATCAATACTGGGTTTTTAATGAAATCTTCTATTTTATTGGCTTCTTTATTTATTAATTTTTGTTTAGCGACGTGATCCAATCTTTCATACTCTTGATTCTTTATTTTTTTTGCCAGCTCTCTAACCGAAAGATTATGTTCATATATAATAGCAATATAGTAACTAATTTTTGTTTCTTCAAAATTTAATAAACATCTTATGTGACTCCAACTTAATTTTGCACACGCTGTGTGCAATTTTGGATAAGTTGACATTTTATTATAAAACAATCGCATATTATATAAGTTTCTTATTCCATAATTTTTATTTAAATCGTTTTTAAGCTGGATTGAATAATTCTTTATTATTTGCTCGCCATATTTATTCCCGGCTTCAACAAGCAATTTTCCTACGTTATAGTAAGTATTTAAATCACTTTTGTTTTTACTATAATCTTTGACTTTTTTATAGATTTCATTATTAATTAATTCGTTTTTTATTTCATCATAATAATTCATATTTACTTATTAAAGAAAAGCAAGGATTACGCCTCCTTGTTTTTGCTACTTAAAAAGGTTACTTTTTCAGCTACTACTTCAGTTGTGTAATGTTTTTTATCATTTTCATCTGTATAAGTACTAGTTTGAATTCTGCCTTTTATACCAATAACATCTCCTTTTTTACAATACTCAGCCGTATTTTCAGCTATACCATTCCAAAGAATACATTTTATAAAATCTGTTTCATATTCACCAGACACATTTTTATAAGCCCTTTGAACCGCTATACATATTGATGATACTTTTTTATCGTTTTCGGTATTATTCACCTCAACATTATCGGTTAATCTGCCAACTAAAACCACCTGATTTAACATATTTACCTCCTTTCAAAAAGAACTTTAGCAAGAAGTAAAAAAGATGTCAAAAGACTAAATTTAATTTTTTAATAAATAAAAAATTACTAAAATTTATATATCTTAGTAATTAATTTATTTTTGATTATTAAATATTATTAATAAAATTATTTTAGTTAAATTTTAAATTTCCCCAAAAGCTTTTAAAGATATAAATATTAATAGTATTATCACAACTATAACAACTATAACTGCTCCAACACTAATGCTTTTTTTCTTATAGTCTTGTTTTTCTACTTTTATTTCTTTTTCGGGATTCTGCGTACGAACTATATTGGTAACAATATTAGTTAATTCTGTATCCGCATTATTTGTTCCACAAACAGCGCATATTACAGCTCCTTCAGGTAATTTAGTATGACATTTTTTACAAAACATATTATCACTCCTTGTTTTTATTTTTTTTAGCAAATGAATCTAATAAAGGATAAATCACTTCTAAGATTCCCATTATTAAAAAGAAGAATCCTAACATTAATGTTTGAACTGCCGAGCTAAAATATAAATTTATACTAGTTAGTATTCCTACTAAAATAAATATTCCTAAAGTAATTATTTCGGCATACCACATTTTATTTTTACGATCCATTAAGTAATCCACTTTAATTAGTTTTATAATTGCTAACATTGAAACCCAAGAAATTAAGGTAATTGATAATACTAAAGGAGTATCTTTAAAATTAAATACTATTCCTGCTGTACCAGCTATTACTGAAACCATTGTTATAAGAAGGTTTTCATAGTCACCTTTTTCTTTAGTAACAAAATATTCTACTAATTTAATAGCAGCAACGACATACATGACTATATAAAATAAGGTATTAGCACTACTAAGTAAATCTTTAAAGGAAAGTAATATCACTCCTATTAAAAGAATTAATAAAGCACTAATTAAACTATATACTTGTTTACGTTTTAATTTCATAAAAACACCTCTAATCTAATTAAATAATAATTTAAATATATTTAATTGTCAAATTATTCGTTGTACCATTTATTAACAATATCAACACTACTACTTTGAGGCATTGGATCTGGTAAATCTAGTTTAGTTATCAAAGGAAGTTTAAAAGCTGTCCCAAATACCATAGCTGTACCAGAAGATAAAGTTTTTATCTTTTCAATATTTTCTTTGCTAACATTAGCTGTTACATCAGCTATTATTTTAATATCTTCCGGATGATACATTCTATAAACAATAAAATTAGAACATTGACTTAAAGCTGTTTTAGATAATTCACTAGGTCTTTGAGTTATAAAACCTAATATAACCCCATATTTTCTACCTTCTTTAGTTATTCTATCAAAAATATTATAACCAATTACTTCATTATCTTTATCATTATTAACATATCGATGAGCTTCTTCTAATATTATATGAATTGGATATGAAGCCCTTTTATCTAATCTTGTTACAAAATTAAAGAATAATTTTGAAAATACTTTAGTAAGGACTTTAGCAAATCTTTCATCAATAAAGTTAAAATCCATATTAACTATTTGGGCTCTTTTATCACCTTTAGTAAAAATAGCTTTAACATAATCATCTTTACTGATAAAATCTGGATACTCAAAGTATTTACTATAGGAACTTTCTATTAAAGCTTTTAATCTTACTTTTAAAACATTTAAACGATCATAAGCTGGGTGACTATTTAAAACTCCTTCACTAATTAAAGCAAATTCTAAAGCATAATATAAATCACTTAAGGTGTATACTATATTAGAATCTAGTTTTAAGGCCCCTAAATCTATTTTTTCATAAGTTTCTAAGTAATCAACCACAAACCCCATAGCATTCATCTTACCTTGAGAATCAATATTTAAACATTGTTTTAAGGTTCTATTATAACCAGGTTGAGAAATAATGGAATTTAAATTTAATTTATCAGTATTATAATGACTTAAAATAGCCACTATTTGGTCTCTTACTTGAACTGGAGTTTTACCACTAGATAGAATATCCAATAAAGAAGCAGCAATAATACTGTTTTTATATTCCATAACTTTTGGATCTTCACTAGCAAAAATTAAAACTAAATTTAAAGTTTTTTCTAAAATAGGTATTTGGTAACTATCAGTAGCATTTAAAAGCAAAGCTAAATCATCTACTTCTAAAAAATAAGCTGGAACTCTTACAGTATTATCTTTTTCAAATTTTAAAGCCGTAGTATAAGATTTATAATTTATTTCGGGATCTTTACTAAATGTTTCAAAAGCACTATTATATTCACCATAAACATCAAATAATATCAGATGGGCATTTTTAGGAACATTATTATCAAAATTAAAAATATTCTGAATGATTCTTGCTACTCCACAACTTTTACCACTACCAGTATTACCTACTATAGCAAAATGGTTTGCTAAAAAGTCATTAGTATTGGTAGTCACTTTGTATTGATCATAAATATATGATTTACCAATATATAAAGTATCATCTAATGATACATCTTGTTTACCAATTAATAATTCTACTTCACTTTTATATATTATTCTTGGTTGGGTTTTAAAGTTAGGTTTTTTTAATACTCCGGAGATAAATTTATTATCAATTATTTCTCCTACTAATAAAATAGATATAACTGTTTCTGTTAACCCAACTATTTCCCCAACTATTTTTCTTTTTTCTTCTTCAAAAACTACATGGAAATTTAAAATATTTATTGCTGAATCAGATTTTATATTTTCTATTTTAACTAAATCTTCATTAACTTCAAGTATCTTTCCAAACATAAGATCCACCTACTTTATTCTAAGTATATAATATCATAAATGGTAATAGTAATCAAAGTATAATTTGTATGATATAATTTAGTTATAAAAATAGAAAGGAGTTTTATGAAAAAGGTTTTAAAAGCCCTGGGAATTATCGTTGCAGTTATTACCTCTATAGTTTATTTTGCTTTACTTATAGGGACCAGCATTATACTGAGTTTAGGTTTAAAAAGTAGTAATATAAAGGATTATATTACATCTGTAGATGTCTTAGAATTACCAATTGGAGCTATTGTAAATGATGAAACTGAAAATAAATTAAATAGCGATGAAACTGTTAAAGATTTTCTAAGTGATGCTTTAGAAAATGCTGGTTTTGAAGAAGTAGAAGCTAATGCTATTTTGAATAGCGAAGATATCAAAAATATTGTTAATAATTATATTTATGATTTTTTTGATTATGGATTTTATGGTACAGAAGTTACTCCAGAGTTAAATAGTATTGAAATTATTAGCGCTATTAAGAATGCTGACATTATAATAACTGATGAAGAAGAAGACGGTATAACAACTTTAATTGATAATCTTAATGAGAAAGTAAATGAAAGTTTAGAAGTGGATGAAATAGATAAGGAAGTTGTCCCAGTAACAGAAAATATCAAAATCGGTATTAATATAATTAATAGTACTTGGTTTAAAATATCATTGATTGGTTCTTTTATCACATTCTTTTTTCTAATAGCTTTATTTACTTGGTCTTTATATAAACCATTTATTTGGTTAGGAATCCCAACTATTATTGTCGGAGTAATATTAAGTATTGTTGGTAGTTTTAAATATTTAATTACAGCTGCTATAGAAGAGTTGAATTCTTATAAAGTTATTGTGGAAAACCTAGTAAGTCCTCTTTTAGGTAAGTTAATGATAAATGGGTTAATCGTTTTAGGAAGTGGAATACTTATGGTAGTGATTTATACTTTAATAAATAATTATAAACACGAAAAAGAAGAACCTAAAATTGATTAAATAAATTATTTCGAAAAAACAAGTATTAAAAAGAAAAGAAGTAAAAGCAAATCAATTTAACAGAAATAAAAAGTCGTTTCAAAATAGTTTTTAAAAAACGAATAATTATTTATTCGTTTTTTTCATTAGCTTTTGGCTCAATAGCCGAAGGCAAAATAATGGTTTTTACTTTCAATAAATCACGCTGATTTATATCAAACAAACTCATTTTGAAACAATCCGCATTAACAAAAACATTACTAAAACTAAGCCCTTTAATAAACTCTGTCGCTGCCTTGTTATCACCAGTAAAAATTACCGTACAATATTTTGAACCATTGTGTTTAATTTGAAATGCCGCTTCATCTACATCGTTAACATAGATACCACTATCAATTTTAAAATTTAAATTGTTTTTCAAATAAATTGTTGAGTTATGGCTTTCACCAAGCATTTTTTTTATAAAATCAATATGTAATTCATCATCTATATAAACATCATAGTTATCATATCCGCTACACATGACATTATTGTGGCATAGCTTTAAATGCTTATTTTGAAAATCTCTATTACCAATAATAATTGTAAAATCAATTGTAGTAAAATTATCGAATATTGCTGCAGCATTATTATAATTTATTTGAATAATATTTTTATTATAGCCAAATTGAGACAAAGCAGTTTGAACAAACTGTAATAATAAATTATTTAAACCACAACTATAATTATCTTGTGTAAAAATAGTAATGTTATGAGTTAAAATGCTCATTAAAGAACAATAAATTAATGCATAAGGGTTTCCATCATATACAATGGAAACCAGTCCTTTTGGTGAGTAGACTTTAGAATAAGCAATATTATCGCTAATACTTATTGCTTCCTTAAGTTCTACTAATGGTTCATTTTCCATTACTTCTTTGAAAACTTTAGAGATTTTATCAAAACTAATGGCTGGCCCATTGTTATTTTTAATATCTATTTGGTTAGCTTGAGCAATAATGTCTTCGTTTTCTCTAATAAGCCTTTGAATATGCTCAATTATTTTTTTAGAATTTACTATATTATTTGTTGATTCGCCAGCTTTTATCGCATTATTTAATATTGTTTTAAAATCATTTTCCATTTAATATTCCCCTCTCACTATCAACCTGCTCTTCTGAAATACCAATTGCTTCATTATACAGTTCTAATTGATTTGAAGGCAGTATTGAAACATCAATGCTCTTGCCGGATGCTTTTAATTGGTTAATCGCCAGTTTTAATTGTAATAAGGTTTGATTTCTTGCCATTGCATTTTGTTCCTCTTCACCAAGTTTGGGAACAGCAACATTTATGCCAATAATTTTAATTTCTTCGCCATCCGAAAATATTATTGCTAAATTAGGAATTATTATGGCTTTTATATTAACAAGTTTACTATCAAGATCTCCTGCTATAGCATTAATGGGTGCAGAACTATTAACAATTAATTGCATATCTGTTATTGAAGCTAAAACCCTTTTTTGCTCTTGTGGTATGTTAGAATCACTGTATATAGGAAAATCATCTGTATAGACAGCTAAAGTACTTCCACCTAGGGCAGTTGGCTTGTCCTCACCAGCCAGAACATATTGCTCTCTTGAGTCAGATGTGTATAATCCTTTGTGTTTTTCATATTCTATAATGTTTTTTACTTCCAAAGGATGAAGCGGCGATACTGTTCTGTGCGCTCTATTTTTTAGTTCTTCTGCAATATCATTGAATCCTAGTCCAACTGTAACCATTGTCAATCTCAAATTTTGATATTGCTCTTGAGTTATTTTCCCTTCTTCTAATAATCTTTTATATATTTTTTCATCTTCTATCAGCAAGTCAGATGCGGCTTTTTTATATAAATCAAAGATTATAGAAGCCAAGCTTTTCCCTTCAGCTTTTCCTCTAGCAATGGCTTTAGAAGGAACTTCTATATTATCAAAGCATAAAACTTGGCCATTACGCCATACCCAGCTTTGAGCGATTACATTGCCATCTTGATCTTTTATTACAAAAACCCTACCATTTTTTGATGTAGCACTATGAATCATACTTGTTTCAGCGGCATCGTCTAATTCCTGGCAACAATTAGTTAAGTTGCCAATTACTAAAGCAACCGGGTCATCTAATCTTAGAATTTCGCAATGATAATCAAAAGCATTAAATTCTATTCTAGGAATGCTACTAAATGTCCTGGTTCTACCATAATTATATATTGTTTGCAAGGCTTCAAAATCTGCTTGACCATAGCCAGATGCACCAATCAAAGAAGTAATATGCTCGTTCCCTTTTTCTATATTATTAAAAGAATGGGAGACAACATAAGCAACCGCTAAATCTAAAGTTAAAACCTTATTACTGTTCATTCTTACTATTTCAGAAAATCTTTTTTGGATATTACCAATGTACCTCCAAGATTCTTCTGATTCTAGTATGATTCCTATATTTCTCATAAAAAAATCTCTAAATTCCGGATCATACTTCATTTGAAATGATCCAAAAATCTGGTGAGCTTTTTGAGGAGTAATCATGGACTCTACACCAGCTTCTTCTAACATGCCTCTTAAAATAGCAGATTCTTCTTTTTCTAATTGTGGATTAACTATTAAAGCATATTTATCTTTAACTGATAAAGGCGTGTAAAACCTTAAAAACAGTTCTCGAGAAAACCCCATGCTATTAATTTTTTCAGAATCAATAGTTACCTCTTTTGGTAAGCCACTAATTAAATTAATAATTTGATTAAAGCCTTTATCGTCGCCATCAAAAACGCCAAAAACCATACTGGCCGCTAAAAGTGCCGCCTTATACTCATCCAACTCGTTATATTTAGGTATTCTCATTAGTCGTGACCATTTTTTACCTGATGAAAAGAATTTATCTGCTTGATCAATTGGAAAGCTGGTCATAATAACATTATGAGGTAAAAAAGTCTCGCCAGATTTTTTATACCATTCGTGCATTAGATCTATATTGCCTTCCATTTTTTCAATTATACCCGCCGATCTTTTTATTAATATTAAGCTTTTTTCTTCTCCAAACAAATTAAAAAAGTAAGCATAACGACCATTATTACTTAATAACATTCTTAAATTCATATTTCCTAGATAATTATTGTATTCCGGATTATATATATCTGATGGGTTAATTACTCGAGAATAAAAAGCTCTTTTTAAAACATCAGGTGCCTCGTCGCTTATAAAAAGTTCCGGATAAGCACTAATAAAGCTTTCTGGCATATCAGCGGAATATTCTGCTTTGTCTTTAGTTATACAATTATACACAGCCATCCTAAATTGTTCTTCTAAAAGTTCTTTTGATGCAGAAATATCAAATTCATGAAAATTTATATGATAATCTAAACAAACACGTTCTCCATAAAGCAAAATAATTTGAAACAATTCTTCTGAATATGGTATTGATTGGTGAACTATTCTTTTATATATTACTTTTTTTAGTTGATCCTCTAAAAGTTCTTTTGGTGTAGAAATATCAAAAACTGCATCTTTTATAACTCCCTTACAATATTCATAATAAAGTAAAACCAATTGAAAAAGGTCTTCTGAATAAGGTGTGTTTTGACCTACAATATCTTTATAAGCAGCTTTTTTAAATTCTAAATTTAAATCAAAGCCTTCTTTGTTTCTACTTTCTTCTAGTAAATTATATATCGAGTCTAAAAATTGATATGGTATTTTTCCTTTACCTAAGCTAACTGTTTTTTTAAAATAGGTCTGATTCTGCAAAACTAAATTTTTAAACGCCTCAGCTCCAGGCATCTTAAAGCCGTTAACACTAATTGTTGCTTCAGTAAATTTATCAATATTTATATCACTAAAACGCTCTGCATATAAAACTATATCTTCATAACTTAATCTCCTATGCTTAAACCTCGTGACTAAATCTGCTGGTAAATTTTCTGTTGAAGGAAACAATTGAGGGTATTTAGCTTTAAATAAAGCAGAATATTCTTCGGCTTTTTTCATTGGATAACGCTGTTCTGTTATTTCCGAATATAAAATTAACTGACTTAAATCAAGTGCTTCTTGAGCTGTTCGGCATGCTTGTAAATTAGATAAAAATTTTTTTTCTGCACTAATAAAGCAAGAAAAATTTTTCATTATTTCTAAAACTTGTTCTGCATTAGAATTATAAAGCTCGACAAACTTTTTAACTCCGAAATATTTAATTGCACGATTATATTGGTCATCATTTATGCCATCAAAATTAATGGCATAAACATAATTAAATTTGACAGAAAACTCATTCAGTTGATCATTGTCTAAGTTCAATAAATCTTTTATATTCAGCTTCCCATTATAATACCTTCTCGCGAAATTTAAAGGGAACATATAACTAAAATAATATTTTTCATCTGGGGCTTCTCTTCTCGTAGAGTCAAAACTATAAATAATTTTCCTTATTTGCCTTCTGATTTTCTCAATATTTGTTAATTTTGCCATTTAGTATATCTCCTATTATAATATTAACAAACATTTTACAAACTTTCAATAAAAAAGCTGAAGAATAAATCTTCAGTTTTTTTATTTACTTTTTGCTTCTTTTTTGACTTCCGGTTTTGGTAAACATTCTTTCCTTGATAAGTTTAATCTACCTTTTTGATCTGTTCCTAATGACTTAACCATTATCTTGTCACCTACTTTGACAATATCACTAGGTTTATTTACTCTTTCATGAGCTAGCTGTGATACATGAACCATTCCTTCACAGCCTTCCCATAATTCTACAAAGCAACCAAAGTCTTCTACTTTTACTACTTTACCTTCATATATTTTACCAGTTTCAACTTCTTTAACGATGTTTTCAATCATCTGCATAGCTTTATCAATAATAGCATAATCAGTATGATAAACAATTACTCTACCATCATCTTCAATATCAATTTTGACAGCATCTTTGTCACTTACTGTAGCAACATTACTAGCTTCTAAAATAATCTTAGTAATCATTTCGCCACCACGACCAATAATATCTTTAATCTTATCTGGTTTTACATACATCATTTTAATTTTTGGAGCATATGGTGATAATTCAGTACGTGGTTTTTCAATAACGTTTTCCATTACATCTAATATTTTCATACGAGCTTTACGAGCTTCATTTAAAGCATCTTTTAGTATTTTAGATGTGATTCCTTTAATCTTAATATCCATTTGTAAAGCTGTAATGCCTTTTCTAGTTCCAGCTGCTTTAAAATCCATATCACCCATATGATCTTCTAAGTCTTGAATATCTGTCAAAATAGTATATCTTCGGCCTTTTTCAATTAAACCCATAGCAATTCCTGCTACTGGAGCTTTAATAGGAACACCAGCTGCCATTAAACTTAGACATCCAGCACAAATACTTGCTTGGCTACTTGAACCATTACTTGATAATATTTCCGATACAACTCTAATCGTGTAAGGGAATTCTTCTTCAGAAGGAATAACTTGTAATAAAGCTTTTTCTCCTAAGGCTCCATGACCTATTTCTCTTCTACCAGGAGCACCATATCTACCCGTTTCACCTACAGAAAACTGAGGAAAATTATAATGTAACATAAATCTTTTAGTGTCTTCTAAACCTAATCCATCCAATATTTGATGTTCGCCTATGGCCCCAAGGGTAGTAGTAGACAAAGCTTGAGTTTGACCTCTCGTAAACAAAGCTGAGCCATGAGTACGAGGTAAAATATCTATCTCCGCACTTAAATCCCTTATTTCATCCATTTTTCTACCATCTGGTCTTCTCTTTTTATCAGTAATTAATTTTCTTACATCATTATATTCAATTTCTTCTAGTATTTTACTAACTTGGTGTAATATATCAGCAATATTTTCCGAAGAAATATAAACTTCTTTAAAATGATCTATAGTATCTTGTTTTACCTCATTTATCTTAGCATATTTGGCTAATTTTTCTTTTATTTGAATAGCCTCTAATATTTGATCAGAAACATATTCTTCAACTTCTTTTCTTAGTTTATTATCTATAGCAAATAAAACTAATTCTTTTTTATCTGCTCCTATTTCAGCAATAATTTCTTCTTGGAACTTGACTAATTCTTTTATGGCTTTATGACCATATTCTAAAGCTTCTAACATTTCTTTTTCACTTGCTTCATGAGCAGATGCTTCTACCATATTAATAGCTTTTTTAGTTCCGGCAACTGTTAAGTTAATAGCACTTTGTTCCATAGCTTCATT
This sequence comes from Bacilli bacterium, assembly GCA_035379765.1. Lineage (GTDB taxonomy): Bacteria > Bacillota_I > Bacilli_A > RF39 > UBA660 > DAOSVX01. The sequence goes on from DAOSVX010000005.1 coordinate 21,512, forward strand.
ACTAGGATTTACTATATATTTACCATTTATTTTACCAACTATAACTCCGGCAACTGGTCCATCAAAAGGAATATCTGATATTCCTAGAGCTAAAGAAGATGCAAATAAAGCTGTCATCTCTGGACTGTTATCTAGATCTACTGATAATACTGTGTTAACAACATTAATTTCATTACGTAAATTTTCATTAAATAATGGTCTTATTGGTCTATCAATAAGTCTAGCTGTTAAAGTAGCATTTTCGCTAGGTCTTCCCTCTCTTTTAATAAATCCACCAGGTATTTTTCCAACTGAGTATAATTTTTCATTATAAATAACTGTAAGTGGAAAAAAATCTTGTTCAATTGTCCTAGGGCTCATTACAGCGACACTTAAAACAACTGTATCTCCATATCTTACTAAAACACTCCCATTAGTTTGTTGGGCTATAGTACCTGTTTCCACAGTTAACTTTTTACCTAAAAATTCTAATTCAAAAATTCTTTTTTTCATATATACCTCTTTCTTTTTATAAAAAAAGACACTAAAACAAACAGTGCCTATTTTCTTAAATTTAATTTTTTAATTAATTCTCGATAACTTTTTACATTATGTTCTTTCAAGTAGTTAAGTAAACTTTTTCTTTTACCAACTTTTTTAAGTAACCCTCTTTTAGAATGAAAGTCATGAATGTGAGTTTTTAAATGCTCAGTTAAATCATTAATTTCTTTTGTTAAGATTGCTATTTGAACTTCTGTACAACCTGTATCTTTATTATCTTTAGCAAATTCTTTAACAATAGTTGCTTTTTCAGCTTTGTTTAAAGCCATTTTATTTACCTCCAATTTCTAATAAACCGTTTAATCCTAGTATAAATTCGGAAATTAAATTTAAACCACGAAAAAACTTACTAACTCATTATATATAATATAACTAGAAATTGCAATATTTTTTTCAAAAAGTAATTATTATGTTACAATATAATGGGTGAAGATAAATGACAGTATTCCTTTTATGTTTAAAAATATTTTTAGCAAGGATATGTGATGTATCAATTGGAACTTTTAGAACAGTTTTAATTGTTAAAAGCAAAAATTTAGCTGCTACTATTGCCGCTTTCTTAG
>DAOSVX010000006.1:0-263 GCA_035379765.1 Bacilli bacterium
AAAAAGTAACTAAATCTTATATTAATCATCATTTTATAAAAATAAATGAACTTATTAAAAAGCATAAAAAAAATTGATAATGCCAAAAATTATAGTATAATTAAAAGTAGAATAAGAGGGATATAGTGAATAACAGCTTGGAACTAAAAATAGATGGTAAAATAAATAGTTATCCAATAGGTATAACTCTTTTTGAACTAAGTAAGTATTATCAAAATAATTTTGTTAATCCCATTATTGCAGCTAAAATAAATAATATAGTT
>DAOSVX010000006.1:273-21583 GCA_035379765.1 Bacilli bacterium
CAGAGAAAATTAGAAATAATTGTGAAATTAAGTTTATTGATGTAAATGATATAAATGGTCAATCAATGTATTTAGCAGCTTTGAAATATATTTTTGTTGTAGCAGTAAAGGAGTTATATGGTAAAGATGCTGATGTAGGCTTTCTAAATTCACTAGATAAGGGTCTTTATGCAAAATTAAATATAGGCGAAGATTTAACTTTAGAAGTAATTAATAAAATAACGGACAAGATGCAAGAAATAATAGATATGGATTTATTGTTTGAAAAAATAACAGCTCATAAAAAAGAAGCTATTAATTTTTTGCTAAGAAATAATGAGACTGAAAAAGCAAAAAATATCCAAAATTTATCTAATAGTACAGTAGTATTGTTTAAATTAAAAACATATTATAATTATTTTTATACAGACTTACCCTATAGTACAAAAGCTATTAATAAATTTAAACTTGATTTAGATGATAGTAATCATTTATTGTTAAGATTTCCTACAGCAAGAAGTAATAATGAAATACCTGGATACAAAAAATATAATAAGACTTTAGAGTCATTTAGAAATTATCGTTCTTGGTTAAATAATCTTAATATTGATTATGTAGCGGATTTAAATGATGTTATTTCTGATAATAAGATAAAACAATTTATTCAAATGAATGAAATATATTTAGACAATGAATTAGAAGAAATAAGTGGTGATATAGCTTTTCGTAACAAAATAAAAATAGTATTAATGGCTGGTCCTTCGTCTTCAGGGAAAACAACTAGTGCTCATAAATTATCTTTATATTTAAAGAGTCATGGTATAGATTCTATTATTATTTCCGTTGATAATTATTTTAAAGAAAAGGAAGAATGCCAAAAAGATGGCGAAGAAATAAATTTTGAATCACCTGATAAAATTGATATAGATTTGTTAAATAAGCAAATAAGTAGTTTATTAAAAGGCGAAGATGTATCCTTGCCTAAATTTAATTTTTTTACTGGTAAAAAAGAATATAAAGGAAACATCGTAAGTTTGAAAGAAAAAGATCTAGTTATTTTAGAAGGATTACATTGTTTAAATAATATAATAACTCCTAATGTTCCGTCCGAGTATAAATATAAAATATATGTTAGTCCTTTTATGCCACTTAGAATAGATAGGCACAATCATATCTCAACAACTGATCTTAGATTAGTCAGAAGAATAGTAAGAGACTCGGTATTTAGAGGTTATTCAGTTTCAGATACAATATCAGGTTGGCAAAGCGTTAGGTGTGGCGAAGAAAAATATATTTTTCCCTATCAAGAGAATGTTGATGTGGTATTAAATACAGCAGCTATTTATGAATTAGGTATTTTAAAGGTATACGCAGAACCATTGCTATATTCAGTACCAATTGCTTCGCCTTATTACGAAGAAGCTAGAAGATTGTTAGGGCATTTAAGAATATATTTTCCTATAACAAGTGAATATGTTGCTAAAGACTCAATATTAAGAGAATTTATAGGAGGCAGTGGATTTAATCCACATTAGAAAGAAGGAATAAAATGATAAAAGTAGCAATTAATGGATTTGGTAGAATAGGAAGACTAGCATTTAGGGAACTTATTTTAAATAAAGAGTATAAAGTTGTAGCAATTAATGATTTAACATCAGCTGAAGAACTAGCTTATTATTTAAAATATGATACTAATCATCGTTCTTTTTATCCAAGTCATATAACCAGTGAAGAGGGAAAAATAATTTTTAATGGTGAAGAAATAAAAGTTTATAGTGAAATGGATCCAAGTAATTTGCCATGGAAAGATTTAGAAGTTGATGTAGTATTAGAGTGTACTGGCAAGTTTACTAAATATGAAGATGCTATGAAACATATTACTGCGGGAGCTAAAAAGGTATTAATAAGTGCGCCAGGTAAAGGCGATATGAAAACTATTGTTTATAATGTTAATGATAATATTTTAGATGGTAGTGAACAAGTTATATCAGCAGCCAGTTGTACAACTAATTGCTTAGCCCCAGTATTAAAAATATTAAATGATAATATCGGTATAGAAAAAGGATTTATGTCAACAATTCATGCTTATACCAATGATCAGGCTACTCTTGATATTCCTCACAAAAAAGGTATTGCTTCTAGAAGAGGTAGAGCAGCAGCTCAAAATATTATTCCGACATCGACTGGAGCAGCTAAAGCTATTGGATTGGTGTTACCAGATCTTCAAGGCAAATTAAATGGTTGCGCTTACCGTGTTCCAGTTAGTGATGGCTCACTTATAGATGTTACTTTAGAGTTAAAAAGAAATACTACTGTTGAAGAAATAAACAACTTATTTAAAAGCAATCAAAATGATACTATTATGTATACTGAAGATCCCGTTGTATCAAGTGATATATTAGGCAAGAAAATAGGGGCTTTAGTAGATGGGCTATCAACTAATATAGTGGAAGTAGATGGAAAACAATTAATAAAAGTAGTAGCTTGGTATGATAATGAAATGGGATATACTGTTCAAATGATTAGAACATTTGGTAAATTATTTAAATAACTCTCAAAAGAGAGTTTTTTATTTTAATAAAAACTGTATTTTACCCCTAGACAAAAGGCTTATATATTGCTATAATCTTCCTTGTATGACTGCTGAGATGTGTGAGGTTGCTGATACACTAGGATTAGTTGTTAAGTATATTCCTAATATTAGGTTATTTGCACGGAGCGAGTCTATACTAGATATAGGCGAAGGGAGGACATGAAATAATGTCAAAAGAAAAAGTTCGTATTCGTTTAAAAGCATATGATCATAGAATGCTTGATCAAGCTGCTACACGAATAATTGAAACGGTAAAGAGAACTGGTGGGATTGTATCAGGGCCTGTACCTCTACCAACCGAAATTTCCAAAGTTACGGTTTTGAGAGCGGTACATAAGTACAAAGATTCAAGAGAACAATTTGAAATGCGTACTCATAAAAGATTAATTGATATAAAAGACCCAAGCAAAGAAACAATTGATGCACTTTCTCATTTGGATTTACCAAGCGGAGTAGACATCGAAATTAAATTATAATTGGAGGAAAAGAAATGAAAGGAATCTTAGGTCGTAAAATCGGGATGACCGAAGTATTTACGAAAAATGGAAAATTAATTCCTGTTACAGTTATTGAAGTAACCCCAAATGTTGTTACTCAAGTAAAGACTGTTGAATCTAATGGATACAATAGTATTCAATTAGCATTTAGTGACAAGAATGAAAAAAATGCTACTAAAGCTAGCATTGGACATACCAAAAAAGCTAACACCACTCCTAAGCGCTTCTTAAAAGAAATAAGAAATATGGAAGGCGCTTATCAAGTAGGAGATCAAATCGGCGTAGATTTATTTACAGCTGGAGAAATAGTTGATGTAACTGGTACCAGTAAAGGTAAAGGGTTTGAAGGAGCTATTAAGCGTTTTAATCAATCACGTGGGCCTATGACTCATGGTTCAAGATATCATAGAGGACCTGGATCATTAGGTACTATGAGACCGATGAGAGTGTTTAAAGGGAAAAAATTGCCTGGACATATGGGACACGAAACAGTTACTATTCAAAATCTAGAAATAATTGAAGTAAATAGTGCTGAAAACTATATTTTAGTAAGTGGCAATATACCAGGACCTAAAAAAGGTCTAATACTAATTAGATCAGCAGTTAAAGGTTTAAAAAATAATGCTCCAGCCGATCTAATTAATTATGATGAAACTGAAACAGTAGTTGATGAAGTTACACCAGAAGAAGCTACTTCTTCAGAGGAAGTAGTAGGAGAATCTGAAGAAATCAAAGCAGAAGAAACAACTGAAGATATAACTCCAGAAATTATTGAAGAGGACAAAGAAGAAGTGGCGGGTGAAGATAATGGCCAAGATTAGTTTAATAAAGCAAAATGGTGAAAAAGTTAAAGACATAACTTTAAATGATGAAATTTGGAATGTTGAAATTAATAAACCAGTTTTAAAAAATGCTATAAATTTAGCGTTAGCTTCATTGAGACAAGGAACTAAAAAAACTAAAACTCGTGCTGAAGTAAGTGGTAGTGGTAAAAAACCATGGAAACAAAAAGGTACAGGGCGTGCTCGTGCTGGACAAAAAAGAAGTCCTATTTGGACTGGTGGTGGACATGCTTTTGCATTAACCCCAAGAAGTTATACTTATAAAATGAATAAAAAAGAAAGAGTTATAGCTTTAAAAAGTGCTTTATCTACTAAATATCAAAATAAAGAATTAATAGTCGTTGATAAAATTAAATTACCAGATTTAAAAACTAAAAGTTTAACTAAAGTTTTAAAGGATTTAAAAGCTCCTAAAAAAGTTTTATTTATGACTAACGAAGAAAATGAAAATTTATATATGGCAAGCAGAAACTTAATGAATGTTGGTCATATTATGGCTGATGAAGTTAATATTTTAGATTTAATAAATTGTGAAAATTTAATAATAGATGAAGCATCAGTAAAATATATTGAGGAGGTGCTTAAATAATGAAAGATATTATTATTGCACCGTTAATAACTGAGAAGGTTAGCAATCTTGCTAAAGATGGAAAAACATATGTTTTTAAAGTAAGTAAGAAAGCTAATAAATATGAAATAAAAAAAGCAATAGAAGAAGCTTTTGGAGTAAAGGTAGCTAAAGTTAATACTTTAATTACTAAGCCGAAAGACAAAAGAGTCGGGAAGCATACCGGCCAAACCAAAACATTTAAAAAAGCGATCATAACTTTAGTTGATGGTCAAAGTATAGATGTTTAGGGAGGATGATTAATAATGCCAGTAAAAAATTATAAACCCACTACTAATGCTAGAAGAGGAATGTCTACATTAGTAAATAGTGAAATAACTGCTAAAAAGCCAGAAAAAAGTTTAACAGTCGCTAAGAAGAAAACCGGTGGTAGAAATAACCAAGGGAGAACAACTGTTAGACATATAGGTGGAGGAGCTAAACAAAAATATCGTATTGTTGATTTTAAACGTGATAAATTTAATATAACTGGAAAAGTTGTATCAATAGAATATGATCCAAATAGAAATGCTAATATTGCTTTAATTTATTATAAAGATGGTGAAAAAAGATATATTATTGCCCCAAAAGATTTAAAGGTAAATGCCATTATTGTTAGCGGAGAAAATGTTGATATAAAAGTTGGCAATGCTTTGCCTTTAAAAAATATCCCTGTAGGTACCGTAATTCATAATATAGAATTAAAGCCTAAAAAGGGTGCCGAGTTATGTAGAGCCGCTGGAGCAAGTGCTCAAATTCTTGGTAAAGAAGGCAAATATGTTATGGTAAGACTTCAAAGTGGTGAAATGCGTAAGGTGCTAGAAACTTGTATGGCTACTATTGGAGTTGTTGGTAACGAAGATTTTGAACTTGTTAATTTAGGAAAAGCTGGACGTAAACGTCATATGGGGATTCGTCCAACTAATAGAGGTTCTGTTATGAACCCTAATGATCACCCACATGGTGGTGGCGAAGGTAGAGCGCCTATTGGTAGAAAAGGGCCAGTTACTCCTTGGGGTAAGCCAGCTCTTGGATATAAAACAAGAAAAACCAAAAAGAAATCTGAAAAGCTTATTGTAAGTAGAAAGAAACCTAGGAGGTAAATAAAATGGCTAGAAGTTTGAAAAAAGGTCCTTATGTATTTGATAGATTATTAAATAGAATAAAGAAAAATAACGAAAATAACAAAAAAGAAGTTATAAAAACTTGGTCAAGAAGATCAACTATTTATCCAGATTTTGTTGGACATACAATAGCTGTTCATAATGGTAAAGAATTTATTCCGGTTTATATTACAGAAGATATGGTTGGCCATAAATTAGGTGAGTTTTCTTTAACTCGTAAATTTACAGGTCATGCCGGAAGCAAGGATAAAAAATAGGAGGTAGTTAATGGAAACTTATGCAAAACACAAAAGTGCAATGATTAAACCAAGAAAAGCCAGAATGACTTTAGATCTTATTAGAGGGAAAAAAGTAACAGAAGCTGAAGCTATATTAGAAAATACTAATACTTTAGCAAGCCGTTTAATTTTTAAGGTTTTAAAATCAGCTACCGCTAATGCTACTAATAATTTAGGTTTAAGCAAAGAAGAATTAGCAATATCTGAATGTTTTATAGATGCTGGTCCTATTTATAAAAGATTTAAATTTGGATCACGCACTAAAATAGACAGACGTGATAAAAGAACAAGTCATATTACTATCAAGGTAAGCGACGGAAAGGTTGGTGCTTAATTATGGGTCAAAAAGTAAATCCAGTTAGTTATAGACTGGGAGTTAATAAAACTTGGGATTCAAAGTGGTATGCATCAAAAAATTATGCTGAATATCTTAACAAAGATATAAAAATTCGTGAATATCTTGATAAAAAGTTGAAAGATGCTGCTGTTGCTTCAATAATTATTGAAAGAAATAAAAAAAGAACAGATATTACCATTAATACTGCTAAACCAGGTGTTATTATTGGTCATGGCGGCGAAGATATAGATAAATTAAGAAAAGCTTTAAAAAAATTAGTAAACGAAGACATATATATATCAATTGTTGAAGTAAAAAAACCAGATATAAATGCTAAATTAGTTGCTGATTCAATAGCTTATCAAATTTCTAACAGAGCACCATTTAGATCTGTTCAAAAAAGAGCTATTAGAAATGCTATGAAAGCTGGAGCAAAAGGAATTAAAACATCTGTTTCTGGTAGACTTGGTGGAGCGGAAATGGCTCGTACAGAATGGTATGTTGAAGGAACTGTTCCTCTTCATACTTTAAGAGCAGATATTGATTATGCAACCAGTACAGCTCATACTATATATGGAAAAATTGGCGTAAAAGTATGGATATATAATGGTGAAGTTTTAAATAATAAAAAAACAAATAAGGGAGTTGATACTCATGTTGATACCAAAAAAGACTAAGTATAGAAAATCCCATAGAGTTAGTTATGATGGTCATGCCAGAGGAAACACTAAACTAAATCAAGGTGAATATGGTTTAATGGCTAAAGAAGGAGCATGGATAAGCGCTCGTCAAATAGAAGCTGCTCGTATAGCTATGACTCGTTATATGAAGCGTGGTGGAAAAGTATGGATAAACATCTTCCCTCATCTTCCTTTAACTAAGAAACCTTTAGAAACTAGACAAGGTAAAGGAAAAGGTTCAGTTGAAGAATGGGTTGCAGTAGTAAAAACAGGCAAAATTATGTTTGAAATAAGCGACGTTGATGAGGCTACAGCTAGAGAAGCTTTAAGATTAGCCATGCATAAACTACCTATCAAATGTAAATTTGTAAAAAAAGGAGAAGAAGGTGGCAACGATGAAGATTAATGAAATTCGTAAGTTAACTGATGAAGAATTGGTTAATAAAATAAAAGAAACTAAGAAAACTTTATTTGATCTTCGTATGAAACATGCAACTGGGACATTAGATAAGCCATCAGATTTAAGAAATACTCGCAAAACTGTGGCAAGAATGAAAACGATTTTAAAAGAAAGACAATTAGAAAAAGGAAAGGCGGATAAAAATGGAAAGTAAAAAGACTGAATTAGTGGGAAAAGTAGTAAGTGCTAAATGTGATAAAACCATTACTGTTTTAGTTGCTACTTACCGTAAACATCCCCTTTATAAAAAACGTGTAAAATATTCTAAAAAATATTATGCACATGATGAAAAAAACACTGCTAAAGAAGGAGATACAGTTTTAATAGCAAGTACTAGACCTTTATCAAAAACTAAAAGATATGAATTAGTAAAAGTGCTTGAAAAAGCTGTAATCTTATAAGGAGGGTTATTATGGTACAACAAGAAAGTAGATTAAAAGTAGCTGATAACTCTGGAGCTAGAGAAGTTCTAGTTATAAGAGTTCTTGGTGGTAGTAAAGTAAAAACAGCTAATATTGGTGATATTGTAGTGGCTACAGTAAAAAAAGCTATTCCTAATAGTAATACACCAAAAGGTAAAGTAGTAAAAGCTGTAATAGTAAGAACTGTTCAAGGAGTTAGAAGATCTGATGGATCATATATTAAATTTGATGATAACGCTTGCGTTTTAATTAAAGAAGATAAAACTCCAGTTGGAACAAGAATATTAGGGCCTGTTGCTCGTGAACTTCGTGATAAAGGATACATGAAGATCGTTTCACTTGCTTCAGAAGTATTGTAGGTGAAAGATATGTTTGTAAAAGTAGGAGATAAAGTAAAAGTTATTGCTGGAGCTTCAAAAGGAAAAGAAGGCAAAGTAATAAAAACTTTTAAAACTGAAAACAGAGTTTTGGTAGAAGGCGTTAATGTTATAAAAAAACATCAAAAACCAAATAACACTAATGAAACCGGAGGAATCTTAGAAAGAGAAGCTCCAATTCATGCTTCAAATGTAAAAGTAATAGATTCTAAAAAAGAAACAAAAAAAGCACCTAGTAAGACAGCTAAAAAAGAAAAGAAAGTAGCATAAGGTGAAAAATATGAGTACATTTAAAAAATTATATAATGAAGAAATAAAATCTCAACTAGCTAAAGAATTTAATTATAAATCAGTAATGCAAATTCCTAGATTAGAAAAAATTGTAATTAATATGGGAGTTGGTGAAGGAAGCCAAGACTCAAAATATATTGAGGCTGCTGCTAAAGATTTAGAAATAATTACTGGTCAAAAAGCTATTATTACTAAAGCTAAAAAGTCTATAGCGGGATTTAAACTTCGTAGTGGTATGCCAATTGGCGCAAAAGTCACCTTACGTGGAGAAAATATGTATATTTTCTTAGAAAAATTAATAAAGGTTGCTATTCCTCGTATTAGAGACTTTAGAGGATTAAACAATAAATCATATGATGGAAAAGGAAATTATACTTTAGGAGTAAAGGAACAATTAATATTTCCCGAAATTAATTATGATAATGTATTAAAAATAAGAGGAATGGATATCGTGTTTGTTACTACAGCTAAGACAAACGAAGAAGCACATGCTTTATTAAGTGCATTCGGTATGCCATTTAGGAAATAAGAGGTGAAATTATGGCAAAAACAAGTTTAAAAGTTAAAGCAAATCGTCCGCCAAAGTTTTCAACTCGTGCTTATACAAGATGTCAAAGATGTGGACGTCCTCACGGTGTTTTAAGAAAATATGGATTATGTCGTATTTGCTTTAGAGAATTAGCAAGTAAAGGTCAAATCCCTGGCGTAAAGAAATCAAGTTGGTAAGGAGAAGAAGATATGGTAAATGATTATATAGCAGACATGTTAACAAGAATTCGTAATGCTAATATTATGAAGTACAAAAGCGTTACTGTTTTAGGTTCAAAGATGACTTTGGGAATTGCCGAGATTCTTAAAAAAGAAGGATATATAACTGATTATAAGTACAACAAAGATATCAAAGGCGATACTTTAGATCTTGAATTAAAATATGGAGCTAAAAAAGAAAGAGTCATAACTGGACTTAAAAGAATTAGTAAACCTGGATTAAGAGTATATGCTAAAAGTGATGAACTTCCTCATGTTCTTAATGATTTAGGAATTGCAATTATATCAACTTCTAAAGGATTACTAACTGCAAAAGAAGCTAGAGCTAAAGGCTTAGGAGGAGAAGTACTTGCCTATATTTGGTAAGGAAAATTTATTATGAGTCGTATTGGAAAAAGAGAATTAATTATTCCGGAAGGAGTTACTGTAACAATTAATCCTAGTGAGGTAATTGTTAAAGGACCTAAAGGTGAATTAAAAGAAAATTATGATAAAAGAATCACTGTTAAAGAAAAAGATGGCAAGATTGTTACTGAAAGATCTAGTGAAATAAAACATGTAAAACAATTACATGGTACAACAAATTCTTTAATTAATAATATGATTATTGGAGTAACCGATGGTTATCAAAAAGATTTAGAAGCGGTTGGAGTTGGATATAGATTTAATATTCAAGGTGATAAAATTGTTATTAGTGCTGGATTTTCACATCCAGTAGAAGTAATAATTCCTGATTATATTAAGGCAGAACTACAAAGTAATACCGAATTAATATTAAAAGGAATTAATAAACAAAAATTAATGGAGTTTGCGGCTAATATTCGTAAAATAAGAAAACCAGAGCCTTATAAAGGTAAAGGTATTCGTTATAAAGGTGAATATGTAAGACGTAAAGAAGGAAAGAAAGCGGCATAGGAGGTTAGATTATGATAAAAAAAGAAACAAGTAATGTATCTAGAAAAAGAAGACATGAACGTATTAGAAAAACAATTAAAGGGACTCAAAGTATTCCTAGACTTAATGTGTTTAGATCAAATTCTAACATCTTTGCTCAAGTTATAGATGATGAAAAAGGAATAACTTTAGTTTCATCTTCATCATTATCTTTAAAACTTAAAAATGGCGGTAATACTGAAGGAGCTATTTTAGTTGGCAAAGATATTGCCGAAAAATGTAAAGCAAAAAAAATAAAGAAAGTAACCTTTGATCGTGGTGGATATTTATATCATGGTCGTGTTAAAGCGTTGGCAGAAGCTGCACGTGAAAACGGGTTAGATTTTTAAGGGAGGATAGTAATGAAAAAAGTAAATGATCCAAAGAAAAAACTTTTAGAAGAAAAAGTAATTAATATTGGTCGTGTTACCAAAGTTACTAAAGGTGGCCGCCATTTTAGATTCTCCGCAACTGTAGTTGTTGGTAATAGAAAAGGATTGGTTGGGATTGGTACCGGCAAATCAAATGAGGTTCCTGAAGCAATTAATAAAGCCATTCAAATGGCTAATAAAAATGTTACCAAAGTATCACTTGTTGATAGTAGAACTATTCCTCATGAAGCAACTGGTAAATGTGGCAGAGCTAAAGTTTTAATTAAACCTGCTAAAGAAGGCCGTGGAATTGTAGCTGGTGGATCAGCTAGAGCGGTTTTAGAATTAGCTGGAGTAAAAGATATTGTTTCTAAGTCATTAGGATCAAACGTCAAAGTAAATGTTGCTAAGGCTACATTAGAAGCTTTAAAAATGCAAAAGACACCAGAAAAAATTAAAGCATTACGTGGTTTAGAAGAAGCTCCCAAGAATATCACAACTGAAGAAGTAGGTGAAGAATAATGAAGTTAAATGAATTAACCAAAAATCCTGCTAAAAAATCTCGTAAAATAGTTGGTCGTGGGCCAGGAAGTGGTATGGGTAAAACATCTACTCGTGGTGAAAACGGGCAAAAATCTAGAAGTGGTAGTCATATTCCTGCTTGGTTCCAAGGTGGTCAATCACCACTTTATAGAAGAATCCCTAAAAGAGGATTTAATAATGCGAGATTTACTAAAAAATATCAAGTATTAAATTTAAATGATTTTAATAGATTTAAGGATGGAGATGTTATAACTCCAGAATTATTAAAGGAAATGGGAATTGTTAAAAAGGAATTAACTGGTATAAAAGTTTTAGCTTATGGAGAGTTAACCAAAAAAGTAACTATCAAAGCTCACAGATTTTCTTCAAAAGCCGTAACAAAAATAGAAAGCGCCGGTGGAAAAGCTGAGGTGATTTAGATGTTTAACAATCTAAAACAAATATTTTCGGCCAATAATAAAGATTTAAGAAAAAGAATATATTTTACTTTATTAGTATTAACTATCTTTTGTATTGGAACTAATATAACTGTTCCTGGGGCTTCATCAATAACCAAAGAATTAGGTTTTTTAGAATTACTAAACCTTATGGCTGGTGGAAGCTTAAAGAACTTTTCTATCTTTGCTTTAGGAGTAACTCCTTATATTACAGCATCTATTATTACGCAAATATTAACAATGGATGCAATAGCTATTCCTTATTTTAAAGATTTAAAAGAGCAGGGATATACAGGGCGTCAGAAAATAAATAGAATAACTAGGTATATGGGAATATTTTTTGCTTTTGTTCAAGGATATGCATTTTCTATTGCCTTTTTAGGAACAACATCAACATTATTAATACTTAAAACCACTATTATTCTAACAGCTGGTACAGCATTCTTATTGTGGTTAGGAGATCAAGTAACAACAAAAGGAATAGGTAATGGATTATCTTTACTAATTATGGCAGGTATTATTTTAACTATGCCAAATCAGTTTGTAACAGCTTTTAATGGTTTAGTAACTAATGGTACAGGCAGTTTGTTTTTAGGAATACTTTCTTTTGCTTTATTTATAATGGTATATTTAGTAATTGTAATTGGTATTATATTTATTCAAGAAGCCGAGAGAAGAGTGCCTATTCAATATTCAAATAGAACTAATAGTGCTTATGGAGCAAGGCAAACATTCTTACCTATTAAAATTAACTCAGCTAATGTTATTCCGGTTATTTTTGCCTCAACGTTAATTTCTATTCCAACTACGATAGCTCAGCTATCTGGTAAAGAAAGTTTTAGTAATTTTGTAAGTAATTATATTAATTACACTACTCCTACCGGATTTGCTTTATATATTATACTTATTTTCTTCTTTGGTTATTTTTGGACATTTATGTCTTTGAACCCTGATGAAATGAGTAAAAATTTAAATAAAAATGGTGGTTATATACCAGGGGTAAGACCAGGAAGTGAAACATCTAGTTATATAAGTAAAGTTCTATCTAGACTAACTATTGTGGGAACAACTTTTCTAGCTTTTATAGCTGCTCTGCCTATTTTATTTTCTAAGTTTTCTGATTTAGGAAGTAGTGTAACAATGGGAGGAACTGGACTTTTAATTGTTGTTGGTGTAGCTATTGAAACATATAAACAACTAGAAAGTAGTTTAGTAAGTAGAAGTTATAAAAGGAGACCAAAGAGAATATGAAAAATATAATTTTTATTGCACCGCCTGCTGCGGGTAAGGGAACAATGAGCTTGATGTTGAAAGAGAAATATGGTTATGAACATATTTCTACTGGTGATTTAATAAGAGCTGAAATTAAAGCTGGTAATAAAGAATTAGAAGACATTTTAAGTAAAGGTAATTTAGTCTCAGATGAAATAATATTTGCGATGTTAAAAAAAAGATTATCTAATATAAAAACAGCATTTATATTAGATGGATTTCCTAGAACTATAAATCAATGTTATTTATATAGTGATTTATGCAAAGATTTAGGAATTGATATAGGGAAAGTAATATATTTAAAAATAGATAAACAAATTGCTATGAAAAGAGCTTTGGGCAGACTGACTTGTAAATCTTGTAAAAAGGGATATAACAAGTTTTTCGCAGAAATGATGCCAAAAGTAGAAGGTATTTGTGATAATTGTGGCGGTGAGCTAGAGTTTAGAAGTGATGATAACGAAGAAGCTTTTAATCATAGGTTTGATGTTTATTTAAAAGAAGTTGAAGATATTTTAGCTTATTATGAAAAACTAAATCTATTAAATGTAGTAGATGTTCAAGATAAACCAGAAGATACCTTTGCTTTAGTAGAGAAAGTTATAAATGATTAGTATAAAAAATAAAACTGATATTGAAAAAATGAGAATATCAGGCAAAATTAATTATCAAACCCATAAATATTTAGAAAGTAATATCAAACCCGGTATAACTACTAAATATTTAAATGATATAGCAGATAAATTTATTAGAAGTAAGGGTGGTATTCCTTCATTTCTAAATTATGAAGGGTATCCTGCTTCTATCTGTGTATCAATAAATGAAGAGGTTGTTCATGGCATACCAAGTTCTAGGAAATTAAGAAATGGTGACTTAGTAAAACTAGATATAGGAGTTATATACGATGGTATGCATAGTGATTCAGCTGCTACTTATAAAGTGGGAACTGTAAGTAGTGAAAAAGAAAAGCTTATGCTTTATACTAAAGAAGCCTTATATGAAGGATTAAAAGAAGTAAAAGCAGGAGTAAGATTAGGAAATATTAGTAGTGCTATTGAAAGATCAGCTAAAAAACATCGCCTTGGTGTAGTTCAAGAATTAGTTGGTCATGGAGTAGGTTATAATCTTCACGAAGACCCCGATATTCCTAATTATGGAAAAGCTAATATTGGTCCTATCTTAAAAGAAGGAATGACATTAGCAATAGAGCCAATGTTAAATTTGGGAACTAGAAAAATATTTATTAAAGAAGATGATTGGACAATAATAACCCAAGACGCTAAACCATCAGCTCACTTTGAACATACAGTTCTAGTGACAAAAGATGGCTGCGAAATATTGACGAAGGAGTGAATTGAGTTTGGCTAAAAAAGAAGAAAAAATTGAAGTTGACGGCAGAGTATTAGATATAGCACCAGGTGCCGGAGGCAAGTACAAGGTTGAACTAGAAAACGGTTATGTTATAGAAGCTCATGTTTCTGGTAAAATACGAATGAATATGATTCGCATCTTACCAGGTGATAAAGTAACCGTAGAATTATCACCGTACGATTTAACACATGGGCGTATAGTTTATAGAAAGTAATGGAGGAAATTTTATGAAAGTTAGACCATCAGTAAAAAAGATTTGCCCAAAATGTAAAATTATTAAAAGAAAAGGCAAAGTAATGGTAATTTGTGAAAATCCAAAACACAAACAAAAACAAGGTTAGGAGGATAACATGGCAAGATTTAAAAATGTAGAAATACCAAACGATAAAAAAATAAGTATATCTTTAACTTATATTTATGGAATTGGTAGAAATCTAGGAGTAACTATATGCAAAAATGCAAAAGTTGATCCAGAAAAAAGAGCTAAAGATTTAACTACTGAAGAGGAAGCAGCTATTAGAAAAGAAATTGATAATCATATTACAGAAGGAGATCTTCGTAGAGAAGTTCAATTAAATATCAAAAATAAAATGGAAATTAATAGCTACCAAGGAACAAGACATAAAAAGGGCTTACCTGTTCATGGTCAAAGAACTAGTAGAAATGCTAGAACCAGAAAAGGTAAAGTTAAAAAAGTAATTGCTAATAAGAAAAAAGTAAGTAAATAGAAAGGTAAATAAAATGGCATATAATAGAAGAAAAAGAAAAGTAAAAAAGAATGTTGTTGAAGGTGTTGCACATATTCATTCTACATTTAATAATACTCTTGTAACTATTACTGATAAAGATGGCAATGTTGTTAGTTGGGCATCATCAGGAACAATTGGTTATAAAGGTAGTAAAAAGAAAACTCCGTTTGCAGCCGGAACTGCTTCTGAAAAAGCTGCTGAAAAAGCTTTAGAACAAGGTGTTAAAAAAGTAGAAGTATTTGTAAAAGGACTTGGATCAGGAAGAGAAAACGCTATTCGTTCATTACAAAATGCGGGGCTAGAGGTTACAAGTATCACTGATGTAACTCCTATTCCTCACAACGGATGTCGTCCTCCAAAGAGACCAAGAAATTAGAAAGAGGGTTAATATGATATACTTTGAGAAACCAGAATATAAGATTGCGGAAAAAGTGGAAAGCAATCATTATGCAAAATTTGAATTAGAACCATTAGAAAGAGGATTTGGTATTACACTTGGTAATGCTTTAAGAAGAATAATGTTATCAAGTATGCCAGGATCAGCAATTACATCAGTTAAAATAGATGGTGTATTACATGAATTTCAAAAAATAGATGGTATTAGAGAAGATGTAACAAGTATTGTTTTAGCATTAAAGGGTGTAGTTGTTAAAAATCATTCTGAAGAACCTAAAACATTAAGATTGTCAGTATCTAAAGAAGGACCAGTATTGGCTGGAGATATTGATAAAGATGCTGATATTGAAATTATCAATCCTGATTTAGTAATAGCTAATATTGTTAAAGGTGGATCATTAACAATGGAAATGACTGTTGGTAATGGCAAAGGCTATGTAGATGCTAAAGAAAATCAAAAACTTTTAGGGGAATCTAAAGTGGGAGTTATAGCAATTGATTCATTATATTCACCAGTAACTAGAGTAAGTTGTGAAACTGAAAGTACTCGTGTTGGACAAAATGAAAATTATGATAAATTAATAATGAACGTTTATACAAACGGGTCAATTACTCCTGAAGAAGCAATGGCTTTATCAGCTAAAATAATGATTGACCATTTAAATATTGTTGCTGATTTAAATGAAATTAGTGACCAAGAAAGCTTAATAGCTGAAAAACAAGAAGATACAATAGCAAAAACATTAGAAACGCCAATTGAAGAAATTGAATTTTCTGTTCGTGCTTATAATTGCTTAAAAAGAGCTGGTATTCATACTATTCAAGATTTAGTAGAAAAGAAAGAATCGGAAGTTACCAAAATTCGTAATTTAGGTAAGAAATCATTAAAGGAAGTAATTGATAAAGTTCATGAAATGGGCTTAGAATTTCAAGATTAAGGAGGATAAAACATGTATCGTAAATTAGGTAGAGAAACTCGTAAAAGAAGAAGTATTTTATCATCTTTAACAAAAGACGTTTTAATAACTGGCCATGTTGTAACAACCGAAGCAAGAGCTAAGGAAGTAAGAAAATTTGTAGATAGAATGATTAGTTATGGTAAAAAAGGTACTTTAGTATCTAGAAGAAAAGCGTTGGCTTTCTTAAATAATGATTCAGTTTTAGTAAAAAAGCTATTTGATGAAATAGCTCCAAAATATAAAGATCGTAATGGTGGATATACAAGAATTATTAAAATAAAAGAACGTATCGGTGATGATGCTTTACAAGTAAGATTAGAATTAGTTTAAACTAATTCTTTTTTTATCTTAATTATTTACTTTTTAGGTGCTTTTATGCTAAAATGATAATGAGTAATAATGAGGATGTGATACTTTTGGAAAAAGGGACTATAATTGCTAGCGATGTTAGGAGCAAAGTGACTGAAGCACTAGATAGACAATCTTATTCTAGAATAGAGCTTGGGCAATTAAGAGAACAACTTAAAGTATTAAAAGATAATCAAAAGACTTTTAGATTATCTATTGAAGGTAAAAACTATTCTGATAAATCACAGGAATTATATTTTAAAGATGCTATTAAAAATACGGAAGATATATTAATGCCAGAAGCTGAAAGTGAACTTAGAGCAACTGAGGATAAATTAAGGGCTGTAGAAGTAAAACTAGAACAATACGTAGATGAACAAAAATCTATTATGGAAATGTTGGAAAAATTGGATTCTGAAATTAGAGAATTACAAAAAGCAGCCGAAAATTTTGTTGAAGAGCCATTAGATAAAATTAACAATCAAATAAAATTTAAAAATGAAGCTAGAATAATAGCCAGTAAAAATTATGAAGAATGTTCAAGTAAGATAGTTGAAACTGTATTTGCTGAAGCATCTTTAAAAGCAGAAATAACTAGAATTAAAAGTGAGCAAGCATTATTAAAAGCTCAATTGGAAACATTAAAAAAAGAAACAAGAGCTAATAAGTTTATTAACTACGAAAAAACCATTGATGATGCTAAAGCATTAGACTTTGAAAACGATATAAAGCTTTTAGAAGCTAGGATAGCAGTATTAAATACCGATCCCGAAAAACTTGGTGAAAAAATAATAGACTTAATTAGAATGGACGGATCAAAAGAAGAAATTTTGGCCGAATATGAGAATTTAAGAATGTTGGCCAAAGGAACTACAGCGGGATTTATAAAAGAAGCTCCTTTGGGATTTAAAGCCGTAATTAATGAAACAACCTTAGGGGAAATGAGAGCTCAAGCTGAGGTAAAAAAAGCGGAAATGGTTCTTTCTCAAAAAAATAGAGAAAGTGAAATGAGTAAAACAAAAACATATGTTTCTAGAATTGTATCTTGTATATCATTAATAAACAAAGCTAAAGTAGCCGTTTCGCAAATAAAAAAAGCTTTAGAAACCGAAAAAAAACCTTTAGAAATTTCTCAATTAGGACGAAATAAAACTAAAGCTGAAAGATTTATAGAAGAACAAGGAAAAATTATTAATGAAACTACAGAACTACTAGTAGCGTCTATAATTTATAGTAATAAAGAATTAGTTAATGAACAAAGTAATAAATTTATTGCTGATAGATTACTTATGGAAATAGCTAGAAAAGAAAGTGGCGAAAAAGGATTATCAGCAGTATCAATAGAAGATAAGTTAAATAGAGTGGAAATGGAATCAGCTATGCTAAAAAAAACTGAAGTGGTTGATTTAGCTCCTTCAACAGTAGACGATATATTGGACGATAATGAAGAAGAACAAAGTATGTTATCAGATTTAAGTGGTGAAGAATACAGTTTAAAAAGACCCGTAGAAGTTGAAAAGATAACACCTAGTCAAACAATAGTTGATATTCAACCAGTTATACCAGAGATACCTAAAAAAGTCGAAGAAATTAAAGAACCAATAGAAGATCTAACAGACTATGATCCTAATTCTTTAACTTCAACAGAAGTTCCTAAAATAGAACCGATAAAGCCTGCGAAACCTATTGAAGCTCCAAAAGAGGCTACTCCAATAATGGTAGAAAAGCCAAGGGTTGCTACACCAATTGTAAAACCTGATTCATATATTGAAGAACCGTTAAACAAAATAAATGATCAAGTAACAGCTTTAGGAGGAACCGAAAAAGATAGTACTATATTGAATCCACCATATCCGCATGTAATTGACAGTGATTCAGTAACAGTAAACAACATGGAAGCCTTAAAAGCTAAAGGATTAGCTGATTTTAAAGCAAAACTAGTCGTCCCAGAAGAAATAGGAATGGGGGTAAGTTTATGAAAATAGGTAAAAATCAAATGGTAACTTTAGATGATGGAAGAAAATATATTATTACTAGCGAAACAATGTATAATAATAATAAATTTTTTCTTTTAGCGGGTATATTAGAAGACGAAAGTGATTTAAATAATCAATTTCAAATTGCTAAAGAAGTTCTTTTTGAAGGAGAGACTTATTTAGAAGAGGTAGAAGACCCTGATATGTTAAAACAAATAATACCTTTATTTGATAAGAAAGAAGGAGAATAATGGAATTAAAAGGAAGTAAAACAGAAGCAAACTTATTAAAAGCCTTTGCTGGTGAAGCGCAAGCTAGAACAAAATATGATTACTATGCTTCAAAAGCCAAAAAAGAAGGTTATGAACAAATAGCAGCTATTTTTAGTGAAACGGCTGGTAATGAAAAAGAGCATGCTAAATTATGGTTTAAAGCTCTTCATGATAATGAAGTCCCTGATACTATTACTAATTTACAAGATGCTGCTAATGGGGAAAAATATGAGTGGAGCGAGATGTATAAAGAATTTGCTGAAGTAGCTAAAGAAGAAGGCTTTGAGGATATAGCAAATTTATTTGCAGGAGCAGGAGCTATTGAAAAGCATCATGAAGAAAGATACTTAAAATTACTTGCTAATATAAACGAAGGAATAGTATTTAAACGTGGCGAAGAAGTTGTTTGGATATGTCGTAATTGTGGACACATTCATATTGGTAAAGAAGCTCCTTTAGTATGTCCTGTATGTAGTCATCCGCAAAGTTTTCAAGAACTAAGAGCAACAAATTATTAAAAAGAAAGTTAATCTTTCTTTTTTTAAATTTTATGTTATACTATACCTAGTGTAATTGAGAAAACAAACTTAAGTAGTTAATTTTTTTCTTAAAAAGAGAAAAGATATGAAGCTGGAATTATCTTTAGATAAAAAAATTAATAAAATTCATTTGTTGGAGTTACATTCGCATTTAAAGCGTTATTTATATTAAGAGCAAGAATTTCCTTGAATTTGGGTGGTACCGCGGATAAAGTTCGTCCCAATTAAAGGATTTTTTTAATGGAGGAATTATGAAAGATAAGCTAAAAAATATTGTTAATGAATTTGTAGAAGCTATAAGAGCTACTAAGACTGAAGCCGACGTTTTTAATGTTAAAGCAAAATATTTAGGTAAAAAAAGTGATTTATTTACTTTAATAGCTGATTTAAAAAATATGTCTACAGAGGATAAAAAAGAATATGGTAAATTACTAAACAATATCAAAAAAGATATAGAAGAAAAAATAAACCGTCGTATAGAAGAATTAAATAATGATAAAAAGATAATTTTTGATGATACTCTTCCAGTTAAAAGAACAGTTGGTTCATTACATCCTGTTACCATAGTTGCTAAAGAAGTAACTGATATACTAAAGAGCATGGGATTTATTGTCATGGATGGCGTGGAAATGGAAAGTGATTACTATAACTTTGAAGCTTTAAATATTCCTAAGAATCATCCGGCTCGTGATATACAAGATACTTATTATTTAGATAATGATATGCTTCTTAGAACTCATACTTCTCCTAATCAAGTAAGAGCAATGGAGACTTATGGAGCTCCTTTAAGAGTTTGTGCACCAGGTAGATGTTTTCGTAATGAAGATCTTGATCATTCTCATGAAAACACTTTCTTTCAACTAGAAGGAATGATTATAGATGAAAATGTTTCTATAGGTAATCTAATTTATGTTATGGAAGGATTATTAAAAGCTGTCTTTAAGCAAGATGTATCAGTAAGACTTCGCCCTGGTTTCTTTCCATTTACGGAACCAAGTTTTGAATTAGATTGCTCTTGTTTAATATGTGGTGGTAAAGGATGCCCAACTTGTAAAGGCAGTGGTTGGATAGAACTATGCCCTTGCGGAATGATTCATCCTAAAGTATTGGAAATGAGTAATATAGATACTAAAAAATATAATGGTTTTGCATTTGGATTAGGTCTAACAAGACTAGCTATGATGAAATATAAAATAGATGATATAAGAGTTTTAAACTCTGGGGATATTAGAAAGATCTCCGAATTTAATATAGATTAAGGGGTGAAATAATGAAAATATCATGTAATGTTTTAAAAAAATATATTAAAAATAGTGAAAAAATAGATTTTTATAAAATATGGGATACTTTTACAATTAGAACTGCCGAAGTAGAAGGCGTAGAAGTAAAAGGTGAAGATGTCAAAAATGTAGTGGTTGGAGAAATAGTTGAATGTAATCCTCATCCTAAAAAAGAAAAATATCATATTTTAAAAGTTGATAATGGCGAAAAAATAGTTGATATTTTATGTGGTGCTCCTAATGTAAAAAAAGGTTTAAAGACACCAATTGTTAAAGTAGGAGGAATGGTTTGTGGTATAACCATAGAACCAAAAGAAATAGCTGGAGTTATGTCATATGGAATGCTATGTAGTGGTAAAGAACTAGGTATTAGTGATGACCAAAGCGGTATCTTAGAATTACCTGATAACTATATAGTTGGTAAAAATATTAATGAATATATTCCCATAAAAGATATTGTTGTTGAAATAGATAATAAATCTTTAACTAATAGGCCTGATTTATGGGGTCATTATGGAATAGCTAGGGAAATAGCGGCTATAACTGGTCATGAATTACTAGATTTGCCAGTATTAGAACCTCCTAAAGAAGGTAAAAAGCTTGATATAG
>DAOSVX010000007.1:0-19151 GCA_035379765.1 Bacilli bacterium
TGGACTTAACCAAACATCTCACGACACGAGCTGACGACAACCATGCACCACCTGTCACCCGGATAACCTCCACTATATTTCTATAGCTTTGCCGGGGATGTCAAGTCTAGGTAAGGTTCTTCGCGTAGCGTCGAATTAAACCACATGCTCCACCGCTTGTGCGGGTGCCCGTCAATTCCTTTGAGTTTCAGTCTTGCGACCGTACTACTCAGGCGGAGCACTTAATGTGTTAACTTCAGCACCGGTTGCCCGACACTTAGTGCTCATCGTTTACGGCGTGGACTACTAGGGTATCTAATCCTATTCGCTCCCCACGCTTTCGTGCATGACTGTCAGTAATGGCCCAGCAAGTCGCCTTCGCCACTGATGTTCCTTCTAATATCTACGCATTTTACCGCTACACTAGAAATTCCACTTGCCTCTACCACACTCAAGTCTACCAGTTTATGAAACGAACCGGGGTTGAGCCCCGGGCTTTAATTTCATACTTAATAAACCAGCTGCGCACGCTTTACGCCCAATAAATCCGGATAACGCTCGCTCCCTACGTATTACCGCGGCTGCTGGCACGTAGTTAGCCGGAGCTTTCTTGAATGGTACCGTCATAAGAGACTCATTTCCTAATCTCTTCGTTCTTTCCAAACAACAGAGTTTTACAACCCGAAGGGCCTTCATCACTCACGCGGCATCGCTCGTTCAGGGTTTCCCCCATTGACGAATATTCCTAACTGCTGTCTCCCGTAGGAGTTTGGGCCGTGTCTCAGTCCCAATGTGGCCGATTAACCTCTCAGTTCGGCTATGTATCGCAGCCTTGGTAGGCCATTACCCCACCAACAAGCTAATACACCGCAGGCCCATCTTTAAGCGAAGCTTGAAAGCTCCTTTGCTCCGTAGAGTATATTCGGTATTAGCAATCGTTTCCAACTGTTATCCCCAACTTAAAGGCAGGTAACCCACGTGTTACTCACCCGTTTGCCACTAGGAGATGATCCAAATCCGATTAAATCCGGTTTTTGTGCAAGCACGCAAACTTTCAATAATTTTCAATGGGTCTCCTCGTTCGACTTGCATGTCTTAGGCATGCCGCCAGCGTTCATCCTGAGCCAGGATCAAACTCTCAATAAAAAAGATTTATTCAAATCCTTATTTAAGTTTAATCACTAAGCTACTCAAAATTGACATTTTACTTAGTTTTCAAAGATCATTTCAAAACATCCTAATTCCGGATGTGCATGCATAATATAACAGATTATAAGGGGCATTGTCAACACTTTTTTAATAAAAAAGTGCTTTTTGGCACTTTTTAGACATTTTTGTTGTTTTTTTAGCAACAATTTTATTAAAATTACTGATATTTAGGATTGTTCGGCAACTATATTTTCGTAAATTTCATAATATTTTTGAACTACACCTTTTTGAAATGGACCAATATTCTTTTTCTTCATATCTATTAAATTATTTAATTCTTCTTTAACTATCCTGTCTATTTCGTCAGGATACTTCATTAATTTTTTATGATAATTATATTCATTACGATCAAAAACTTTAAAACCACCATCAGGAAATACTCTTAAATCTAAATCATAATCAATATATTTTATTGTTTTACCATCTATTAAGAAAGGTGTAGCAAGATTGCAATAGTAATATAACCCTTTTTTCTTAAACTGACCTATTATATTAAACCATTTATCACGATAAAAAAACATTACAGCTGCTCCTCTAGTTTTATAACTCTTACCATCTGCTTCAGTAACTTTTGTTCTAAAATCGGCACAAACTAACATTTCCTCATTTATTTCTAAAACAGTTGCTTCATCCCCGGTTCGATGGATTTTACCGTTATGTTTATAACAATGAATTGTTAATTTATCTCCTACTTTTATTTTTTCCATTTATATCATTTCTTCCTTAAATTAATTATATCTTATTTAATTTAAAATAACAAATTAACAAAATCACTGTTTACAAAGCAATAAAAAAGACCCGAAGGTCTAATTTTATTATTATACTAATTCTACTGTTGCGCCAGCTTCTTCTAATTTAGCTTTAATTTCGTTTGCTTCATCAGTAGAAATGTTTTCTTTAACATTACCACCGTTATCAGCAACACCTTTAGCTTCAACTAGTCCTAAGCCTGTTATTTCACGAATAACTTTTATAACAGCTATTTTAGCAGCTCCAGCATTTTTTAAGACAACTGTCTTAGTTGAACTTTCTTCAGCTTGTGCTTCACCAGCTGGTGCTGCTGCAACAGCTACTGCTGAAGGATCAACTCCAAATTCCTCTTTCATTGCATCAACTACTTCTTTTAATTCAAGAATAGTCATTTCTTTTAATGTTGCAATAATGTCATCTTTTGTCATCTTTGCCATTTATATCATTCCTTTCTTTATTTTTTTATCAACTCAAAGTAATATAATTATATTACTTGGTCCCGCAAATTTTATTCTTCCTTTTGCTTGCTTATCATGTCAACGCCAATTGCAAATTCACGTAAATATTGTAATAAACCACTAGCAAACATTGTAAGCAATCCTTCTTTTGAAGGTATTTCGGCATACTCTTTAATTAAATTAACATCGGCTACATTACCACTTAGAATACCTACTCTTATCTCTAATTTGTTATGTTTCTTAGCAAAATCAGCAATTACCTTAATTGGTTCAAGTAAACTATTACCAAATAATATAGCATTAGGTCCTTCCATGAAATCGGTTAAATCAACTTTCAACTCTTCCAAAGCTCTTTTTGTTAAAGTGTTTTTATATATTTTTACTTCACTATCAACATCTTTTAAACTTCTTCTAAGTTCATTCATATCAGAAACTGATAAACCTTGATAACTAAACAATATAACTGATTCGCTATTTTTTACTTTATCAACTATTTCTTTAACAGTTTCTTTTTTTAAATTGATATTTGCTTCACTTCCCATGTTATCCTCCTTTTTTATTAAAAAAACTTTCCCATTGGGAAAGTTTAAAAATTATTTTAACTTTTCCCTCGGTAGGATTATTAAGATTTTAAAGTCCCCTACTGTCTATGGTACATCTGTTTCGTTAATATTATATTTTATTATTTCTTAAATGTCAAAGGAATTTTTATCTACTTTTATTCCAGGACCCATAGTACTAGAAATAGAAATATTTTTAATAAAATCGCCTTTAACTGAAGTTGGTTTAGAATTAGTTATAGTTTTAATATAAAAATTTAAATTATCTAGTAAATCTTTCTCTTTAAAAGAAGCCTTACCAATAACTGTATGAATATTTCCATAACTATCAGTCTTATATGAAACCATACCTTTTTTAATGTCTTCAACAACTTTTTCTGGATTATTAGTTACAGTGTTGGTTTTAGGATTTGGCATTAATCCTTTAGGCCCTAAAACTTTTCCTAATTTACCAAGTTTTGGCATCATCTTAGGTGTAGCTACAATTATATCAAACTCAAACCAGTTTTCTTTTTCTATCTTTTCAATTAAATCTTCGGCTCCAACAAAATCAGCTCCAGCTTCAGTAGCTTTTTTAGCTTCTTCACCATCAGCTATTACTAATATTTTTTGAACTTTTCCTGTTCCTTTTGGTAAAACAATTGAGCCTCTTAATTGTTGATCGTTTTTGCTAGCATCTATATTTAGTCTTATTGCTAAATCAATAGATCCATCAAATTTTGTTGTATTAGTTTCTTTTACTAACTTTATTGCTTCTAAGGCTGAATATACTTTATCTTTTTCAACTTTTTTTGAAGCTTCCACATATTTTTTGCTTAATCTTTTCATTTTTTCCCTCCTAATTGTGGTTTATTAGCGGATTATTTTTCTTCTTCAGTTGTTTCTTCAACAGTTGTTTCTTCTTCAGTTACTTCATCAGCAACTTCTACTTCTTTTGAAGCTTCAGCCATTGATTGAGCTTCTTGTTCCATTTCGGCAAGCTCAGCCTCACGTTTAGCTTTTTCAGCTTCTTCTTTAGCTGCTTCTAAAGCTTGTTCTTGAAGTTCCTTATCGTTTATACCTTTAATAGCAACGCCCATATTACGAGCTGTACCAGCCACAATGTTCATTGCCGCTTCAACAGTATACGCATTTAAATCTGGCATCTTTGTTTCAGCTATCTTTTTTAAATCATCTTGGGTTATAGTTGCTACAACTTGGTCTGCACCTTTAGCACTCCCTTTGTTAATCTTAGCATACTTTTTAATTAAAAATGGTGTTGGTGGAGTTTTTAGAACAAAACTAAATGTTCTGTCATCAAAAACTGTTATTTCAGCAGGTACAACATCTCCCATTTTATCTTTAGTAGCTTCATTAAAAGCACTACAGAACTCTTGTAAATTAATCCCTACAGGTCCTAATGCAGTTCCAACAGGTGGAGCTGGTGTAGCTTTACCAGCAGGAATTTGAATTTTTATTTTTCTTACGACTTCTTTAGCCACGAAAAACACCTCCTATAAAATTTTTTTCGCTAAGTGGTAATGGGCAAATCCGCATTTCCCTCCCACTTTTCGTTGTTACATATAAACATATATAACCGCAGTTAAAATACTAACACAGATAATCCTCTGTTGCAAGTATTTTCAGTTAATAAACAAAAAAGATAGTAAACTATCTTTTAATGTTCTACTCCGCCCCATTCAACAGCAGCAAATCCAGTTCTTTCAAATGTAGTTAATTTTTCTTCTTTTATATTAACTTCTTTTGATACTTTTTTAACATGGATAGCTACTCTTAATAATGAATCTGGTTCTGGGTTTATTATAAGTCTATTATAAGAATCTCTTTCCTCAGTTAATTCAAAATAAACTAGACTTTTGCCATTCTTTTCTAATATTGGCAACCAATACATAATAAATTCATTTCTTTCTTTAGCATTTAAACCAATTATAGTTAGTTTTTCTTCTAAGAAACTAATAGCATTTTCTTTGGTTACATAAAATCCTTCTGTAAAGGGAATATCATGATTTTTTAATTCTTCCCAATACAAAGCATAGTAATAATTCCCTTTGTTATCATATAAATCACCATTAGGGTATGCTGTTACATTCCAAAATCTATTAAATTTTGGATAGGTTGTGGTTAATAAGTTTGGATATTCAAAATTCACATTAATATTAGTTTTTTCAGTCGGATACAAATATAATACTGGTTTAGCGTACCCACCCATTTCTGTAGCTATTTTGCCAGTTGTCTTATTTTCTGTATCATAATAGTATTCATAACCATACCCACCTTCTCCTTCATCATTAGGAAGAATAGAATCATCTTTGACTACTAAATAAATACCAGTTATATTTTTATATTCATAGTAGCCTGATTGCCAAGGTTCAAAGTGCATATCATCAGTTAATTTAACAAACTTAGCTACCACATCACCATCAATAGTAATTAGCTTTAAATAATTATCATCATCTTTAATAGCAACATATCCATCATCAAACACCTCTAAAACTGCTTGATAATTCTTGCTAGTAGAGATTAAACTACCACTAGTATCATATACAGAAAACGATGTTGAATTTCTATCTTCTGATATATTATTTATAATTAAGTTACCATCTAAATCAACTGCCACATCACAAGAATCTTTTTCTTCGCCATTAAATAAAATATTATAATTTTTATCAAGGAGATATCCATAACCGCCTTCTGTACAATCAATATTAATAAAATAATATGTTGCTTTTGAATTGCCAAAAGCTCTTACTTCATAACAAACTTCTTCACTTTCTTCGCCTTTAATAAACTTTGAACTAAAATTATATAATAGTTCTCCTGTACTAAAATCATATAATTTATTGTCTAAAATTATAGCGTTATTTAATAGCTCCATATTACCATATGATTGCCTGTCAAAACTTTCAATTATAATTTTTTTAGCTGACAAAGAGTATAAAGAATAAGCTCCTGAATCTCCAATGTCATATCCGGTCTTCAGTAAAAAATATCCATATAGTTGATCCTGATAATAAACCATGTCAACATCAGAATAATCATCAGTAGAAAAAGGTAACTTTGTATAACTATTTTTAGTGTAATCAAACAAAGCCCAACTATCATCCTCAACTGCCATAAAATAGTTAGCAAAATAACTTGTATGCTTAACTCCAAGAGAATAGCTTTTATCATTACTTAAGGAATAAAAATAACTGGTATCATTGGTATAATCTTCAATTAATAGTCCGTAGATATTATTTTTGTAATAAGCAACCCTGGTAGACCCACGATCGTCAACATTAAGGTCTAACTTTTGAAGTTCTTCGGTTTCATAATTATATAAATAATAGCTATCATCTTTTATAATAACAAATGAAGAATACCCAAATGAAATAGTATAAATGGACTCGGCTTCACAATCAGTAGTTTTACAACTATACTTAGCTATCTCTTCTAAATTTGCATAATAATTAGTATCCAGTTCTTCATACTCTTCATCGGTATAAGCCAAAACTTGAGTCTCATCATTAAGGTTTTTATAAATATGAATAACAACTCCTGATAATGTTTCATCCGGCCCAGACTCAATAATTTTTACTGTTTTAATTTCTGTTTCTTTTATAATACCAATATCTTTTAAAGCTTCTTTTATATTATCCATAAATAAAAAAGAAAATAATGCTATCAAAACAACTATACTTATGCCCAAAAAAATTAAAAACCTCTTTTTATTCTTAATTTCTAGTCCCAAAAATCTATGATTTTTATTTTCTTTTTCAATCCCTTTACCCATTTAAAAACTCACTCTATCTTTCTATTAAGAGTATACATCTCCAAGTTTAAAATAACAACAATTAGTTAGAAAAAAAGTTGCTTTTGACAACTTTTTATATTTTACTAACTTGAAATGGTTCTACTTCAACTGGTGTTTCTTGACCAAATAAATCTATTAAAACATTTAAACGATTATTTTCTAAATCAATATTATCGACTCTACCAGACATACCTTTAAATGGTCCATCAATAACATTTACTCTATCGCCAACTACCAATTCACTTTCAATATCTAATCTACTCATACCTACTGATGATAATATACGATCTATTTCTTGAGGTAATAGAGGAGTTGGTTTAGCCCCTTTGCCACTTGAGCCAATAAATCCTGTAACACCTGGTGTATTTCTAACAATATACCAAGCTTCGTCACTCATTATCATTTCAACCAAAATATAACCAGGGAACATTTTTTTGATTTTTTCTTTTTTAACTCCATCTTTTATTTCTACTTCTTTAGTTTCTGGAATTATAATTCTAAAAATATGATCTTGCATCCCCATTGATTCAGTACGCATTTCTAATTTTTCTTTTACTTTGCTTTCATGGCCACTATACGTATTAACTACATACCATAATTTTTCATTTTCCATTAGTTAAACAATCCTTTCAAAAGAGCAAATAAGAAATTAAGTCCATAAAAGAAAAAGCCTAGAAATATTACCAGAGATAATGTAGCAATAGTATATTTTATCATTGTTTTCCCATCTGGCCATTTTACTTTGCTCATTTCTTGTTTTACGCCTTTAAAAAAACTTGGTTTTTTGTTTTTTTCTTTTTTCATAATTTACCTCATTTTATTTCAAAATAAAAACACTATTTCGTGTCTGTAATTAATATATCACAAAACACCTAAAAGTCAAGAAATATTAATTTATGATTTTCTTAACTTTATTTCTAATTCTTTGAATAGTATTGTCTATTTGCTTAGGATCTTTATCCAAAATAGTGGCAATTTCTAAATAATTAAATCCATTAATCATTAAAGAATACACTTCATATTCAAACGAAGACAATACCCCTTTTATTTTATCACCTAAATCTTTTTCGGTTTCTTTATCTAATATTTTTAATAGAGGATCTTCTTTAGTATCACCAATCATATATAGTAGAGGATCTTTTTCATCTTGATATGTTTGTTCTAAAGAAAGGCTCTCGTTTAAAACTTTGTTTTTTAATCTACTAGCATTACGTAATGCTGTTTGAATTTTTCTTTGAACACATAAACTTATAAAGGTTTTTAAAGAGGAATCCTTTTCCGGATCATAAGCATTTAAAGCATCAGTAAACCCTAAATAAGCTTCCTGATAAAGATCATTAAAATCTATTCCTAATCCCTTTATTGCTTGAGAATACTTCTTTATCAAGGTATCTATAATATATTTATATTTTGCCAATAATAAATCTTTAGCTTCGCTAGATTTTTCTCTAATTAAATAGATTAATTCTTCATCATTATAATCTTTATATTCCATATTACCTCACTATTTTACTCATAATTATCGCTGCTGCTACACTAGCATTTAAACTGTTTATTTCACCTTTCATAGGTATAGAGACTATTTCATCACAATTATTTTTTACTAAAGCACTAAGTCCTTCGCCCTCACTACCAATTATCAAAACTGTTTTTGGGGCATAATCAATATTAAAATAATCTACCCCATCCATATCAGCACCATAAATAAAATAATTAGCTTTTTTTAATTTTTCTATAACGTTAACTATATTGCTTACCAAACATATTTTTACATAATTTAAAGATCCAGCACTAACTTTCATAACTGTTTCGTTTATACTAATGCTACGATTCTTAGGAATTATAATCCCTTTTATTCCTAAAGCTTCGGCTGTTCTAATAATAGCTCCAAAATTATGAGGGTCTTTTAAGTGGTCCAAAACAAGTAATTTATCAAAGTTTAATAATTCTTCTAAAAGAGAATATTCAAAATCATTTACTTCCATTACCATGCCTTGATGAACACCTTTTACTAATTTATCTAACCGAGAATTATCCATTACTTCATACAAAATCTTATTTTCTCTAAGAAAATCAAATATTTCATCATCCATTTTATTAGTTAAATAGACTTTTTTTATCTTATCAGGAGTTTTCTTTAACTCATTAAATACATTTCTACCATATACTCTCATTTATTCACTTACAATATAAGAAATAATCTTTTCAATTCTTTCTATATCCTTTCTTAAATATAATACCCCAAATAAATATTCTAACCCTGTTGCTAAATGGTAAGTTATTATATCAGCACTTTTACATTTTGTTCCTTTAGCATTACGGCCTTTACGAATTAAGTCTAATTCTTCTTCGGTTAGAATATTATTATCTATTAATCTTTCTAAATGCCTTCTTTGGCTTTTAGCACTGACAAACTTTAAACTTGCTTTTTGTAATTCTCCCGAATTATATATATCTTTAGTAAGCAAATAATTTCTAATATATACTTCATAAACAGCATCACCTAAATAAGCAATATTTAATACTTTATCCATTTTTCACCAACTCAATTATTTATTTTAGCATAGGCATTTACAGCTGCTGTTGCTCCTTCACTAACAGCTGTCACTATTTGATAAATGTTTTTATCATCAACATCACCAATAGCATATATACCCGGAAATTTTGTTTCATATTTATCATTAACAGCTATATATCCTCTTTCATTACATAAGTCTAATTCTTTTAAAAAGTCAGTAGCTGGTAAAAAACCAATATAGATAAATAAACCATCAACATTTATAGTTTCATTACCATTTATTTCGACACTTTCTAATTTTTCCTTACCATTTATTTTAGTTACAGTACATTCATCAAAAAACTTAATGTTGGATCTTTCTTTGATTCTATCTTGAAATACACTATCAGCTCTTAATGATTTACTACGATTTAAAACAAATACTTCTTTAGCAAAAGTTGATAAATATAATCCTTCTTCAAAAGCACTATTACCACCACCATAGACAGCTACTATTTTATCTTTAAATAGAGGCCCATCACATAAAGCACAGTAACTTATACCTTTACCTTTAAATTTATCTTCGTTTTCTAAACCTAGTTCACGAGCTTTTCTGCCACAAGCTATTATAATAGTTTTTGTTTCATACTCACTATTTTTAGTAATGACCTTTTTAACATCACCAGGGATTATTTTTGTGGCTTCTTCAGTTTTTATTTCAGCACCTGTAGATTGTAAATGTTCATAAAATTTCATTGCTAAATCTGGCCCTGATATATCTTTATACCCAGGATAATTTTCTACTAAACTAGTATAATTTACTAGTCCACCTGGCATTCCTTTTTCTAATACTAAAGTTTTCATTCCACTTCTTTTAGCATATATAGCTGCACTTATTCCTGCTGGACCTGCTCCTATTATTATTACATCGTACATAAATAAACCTCCTTAAAATCTAATATCTTCTTCGTTGCCAACTTCATTATATAAATTTTCTAATTTTGACCCTTTTTGCCCACAAATTACAAATATAACTAAACCTGCTATAAATAATACTACTGATATTATTTGAGCTACTTTAAATGATCCTAACATTAAAGAATCAGTCCTAGTCGCTTCAATAAAGAATCTCCCAAGAGAATACCACATTAAATATAAAGAAGTTATTTGGCCTACCTTAATATATTTTATTCTTCTAACAATAACTAAAATAATAAATCCTAATAAACACCACAAAGATTCATATAAGAAAGTTGGTTGATAGTAAATACCGCCAATATTCATTCCTTCAATTATAAAGTTAGGTATTTTTAATTTTTGCAAAAATTCTAAAGTTGTAGCTGCTCCATGAGCTTCACTATTAAAAAAGTTGCCCCATCTACCTATAGCTTGACCTAATATAACTCCAGGAACAACTATATCAGTAAACTTTAAAGTTCTAACTTGATATTTTTTAGTATAAATAAGAATAGTTAGTAATCCAAAGATAATACCACCATGGATGGCTAGTCCGCCTTTCCATACTTGAAAAACCTCCCAAAAGTTTTGGCTATAATAAGACCAATTAAATATTACATAATAAAGCCTAGCTCCTATATAAGCAAACATAATAGTCCAAAAGCTTAAATTAAAAATAAAATCAGTTGATATTTTAAATTTCTTAGCTTCCATTATAGCAAGAGAAATACCAAGTAAAACTGCTACTAAAATAAAAACTGAGTACCATCTAACGATAATAAAATCTAAATCTAGTAATATTGGGTTCATGTTATCTCCTCATTATTGGTTTTACTATTAAATTTTGTAATAAAATATTCATAAATGAAATAAATATGGCTATAAATATGGGAGCTATTATACCTTCTATTTGAAATGAAGACCCCATTATAAGACTAGTTATTTTTAATATTATAACATTTATAATAGGATAAAAAAGGCCTAAAGAAAGTACTGTTATGGGTAATGTTAAGTAAACTAATGCCGGCTTTAATAAATAGTTTAATAAAGTAATAACTGCCGCTGTTACAATTGCTATCCAAAATGATTCAATATAAAATCCTTTAAATATCATCCCAGCCATCATAAGTACTACAGCACTAACTATTAATGATATACTTGAAGCTAATAAATTTTTTAAAAATATTTTTATTTTTTCCTTTTTCATTCTTATCACCTACGATAATTATATAATAATTTACTTGGTATTTCTACTACAAGACTGTTTTTAAATATTCGCCTGTATATGATTTGACATTTTTAGCTATTTCTTCTGGGGTACCTAAAGCAACTATTTCGCCGCCTTCGTCTCCACCATCTGGACCTAAGTCTATTATATAATCACTTACTTTGATAACATCTAAATTATGTTCAATTACTACTACTGTATCACCGTTATCAACAATACGATTTAAAACATTTAATAGTTTTTTAATATCATCACTATGTAATCCAGTAGTTGGTTCATCTAAAATAAACAAACTCTTACCAGTAGCTTTCTTCTGTAACTCTTTAGCTAATTTTACTCTTCCTGCTTCACCACCTGATAAAGTAGGAGCACTTTGACCTAGCTTTATATAAGAAAGCCCTACATCCATCATAGTTTGCAATTTATGTTTAACTTTAGGTATTTTAGCAAAAAACTCTACCGCTTCTTCCACACGCATATTTAAAACATCAGAGATGTTTTTATCTTTAAACTTTATATCTAAAGTTTCTTTATTATACCTACTACCATGGCATACATCACATGGTACATAAACATCTGGTAAGAAATGCATTTCTATTTTTTTAATTCCATCTCC
The DNA here is from genome assembly GCA_035379765.1 of Bacilli bacterium. Lineage (GTDB taxonomy): Bacteria > Bacillota_I > Bacilli_A > RF39 > UBA660 > DAOSVX01. Next base: position 12,048 of record DAOSVX010000007.1, read on the forward strand.
TTGGCAAGCTTCACAACGACCGCCTTTAACATTAAAAGAAAATCTACCTGATTTATATCCACGCATTTTTGCTTCCTTTGTGTTAGCAAAAACATTTCTAATATCATCCATTACACCAACATATGTAGCAGGATTACTTCTAGGAGTTCTACCAATTGGATCTTGACTAATCATAACAACTTTATCTATATAATCTAGTCCAGTAATACTTTTAAATTTACCAGGAATATCTTTGCTTCTATATAATTTATTAGCAACACTTTTATAAAGTATTTCATCTACTAAACTACTTTTCCCGCTACCACTTACTCCAGTTACACAAATAAATTTACCTAAAGGAAAATCAACATTAATATTTTTTAAATTATTTTCACGAGCTCCTTTAATAGTTATTTTCTTACCATTACCTTTTCTTCTTTTTAAAGGAACTGCTATTTTTTCTTTACCACTTAAATATCTTCCCGTTATGCTATTTTCATTTTGCATGACTTCTTTCGGAGTACCAGCTGCTACTACATAACCACCATGTTCACCAGCTGTTGGACCTATATCAATTAAATAATCAGACGCTCTCATAGTATCTAAATCATGTTCAACCACAATTAAACTGTTACCTAAATCTCTCATATCTTTTAAAGAAGCAATTAACTTATCATTATCTTTTTGGTGAAGACCAATACTTGGTTCATCTAAAACATATAAAACTCCGCTTAGTTTTGATCCTATTTGGGTTGCCAATCTAATTCTTTGGGCTTCTCCTCCTGATAAACTACCAGCACTTCTAGCTAAACTTAAATAGCCAAGCCCAACATTAAGTAAGAACTCCAAACGATTATTTATTTCTTTTAATAATAAGCTAGCAATGCCTTCCTCTTCTTTAGTTAACTTTAAATTAATTAAAAACTTACTTAAATCTTTAATAGACATTAAACTTAATTCATAAATATTTTTATTATTTATTAAAACTGATAATATTCCTTCACTTAATCTAGCACCATGACAAAGAGGGCATTCACTTTCAACCATGAATCCTTCTATCCATTCTCTTACCCAACTACTTGTTGTTTCTAAGTATCTTCTTTGAAAAGTATTTATTATGCCTTCATAATAATCAGTTTTTTCACTTCTGTGCCCATTTTTAGAAACATATTTAAACTTCATCGGTTTATCAGAACCATAAAATATTAAATCTAACTCCTTACGAGTTAATTCTTTTAAAGGTTTCTTCATATCAATATTATAGTTTTCACACAAAGTAGTTAAACTTGTAAAATAAATATTATTTTCTTTAGGAATAATACGAATAGCACTTTCATTTAATGATTTTTCCCAACTATTAACAATAAGATTTTCATCTATTTTAGATTTTACTCCTAACCCTTTACATTCAGGACAAGCTCCATAAGGAGAATTAAAAGAAAACATTCTTGGTTCTAATGTATCTATAGAATAATTACAATAAATACAAGCATATTTTTCACTCATTAATGTTTCTTCATTATTTATTTTAATTAAAACTTTTCCATTAGCCAGCTTTGTACTAGTTTCTATTCCTTCAAACAATCTAGAGCGATCATCTTTTTTTAAAATAATTCTATCTATTATAACTTCAATGTTACTTTTTTTGTTTTTCTCTAAAATAATATTTTCACTTAAATCTCTTATTTCGCCATTTATTCTAACTCGGCTATAACCTTCTTTAATAAGTCTTTCTAAAAGATCCTTGTGAGTTCCTTTCTCGCCTCTTACAATTGGAGCCATTATTTCTATTCTAGATCCTTCTTTATAATCTAAAACTTTATTAGTCATTTCTTCAATACTTTGACTTTTTATTTTAACTTTATGTTTAGGACAGTAAGGAATACCTATACGAGCATATAAAAGACGCAAGTAATCATAAATCTCTGTTATGGTTCCTACAGTACTACGGGGATTTTTATTAGTGCTTTTTTGATCAATGGAAATACTAGGAGATAATCCTTCGATGGAATCAACATCAGGTTTATCTGTTCCACCTAAAAACTGACGAGCATAAGCACTAAGTGATTCGACATATCTTCTTTGACCTTCAGCATAGATAGTATCAAAAGCTAAACTACTTTTACCACTACCACTTACACCTGTCATAACTACTAATTTATTTTTTGGAATCTCTATATCAATATTTTTTAAATTATTTTCACGAGCTCCTTTAATAATTATTTTATCCATAATATTTCCTCATTCGTATAGATTATTTTATCATAAATAATAATTTTTAACATAAAAAAAGAATAGTTTATATCTATTCTTTTTAATTTGTTTTATAGGAATGCTACAAAACAAACAATAATTAATATAACAACGAATAATCCAACTAAGAATTTCCAAATATATTTTAACCATTCTTTATAAGGAATATCTAAATAGGCTAGTCCTAACATAAGCATTAAACTTGTTGGAGCAAAGAACTGAGTAAATCCATAGAAGGCTTGGAAAATTATCATGATAACTGGATTAGCAGTTTCACTACCAAAGGTAGAAGCAAAGTAAGGGATTAAACCTTCAACTGAATATCTTAATTCAACATTAAATATTGATGAAATAATGGCTGATAATGACGTTAATAATACTCCACCAAATGAAGTAACACTTTTTACAGCACCCATTATCCAACTAATTATAGTTGGCATTACAGGATATATAACTGTAAATATACATACTATATAAACCATTAAAACAATCAATATTGGTTTCAACATTTTTTTAGCGCCTTCACCAAAAGCTTTTAGTAAATCGTCAAATTTAATTTTATAAATACATGCTATTACGCCTATAGCAATTAACATTATCATTTGTAAAGAATACAAATCCCAAGCTCCAAAAGCATAAGTTGTTCCTAATACATATGAAACAACTGGTACTTCTTTTATTGATAATCCTGTTAACCAAGTATTAAAATTAGCAAATCCTTCATAAGCAAAAACACTTTCCCAAGGAATGTAAGCAATAATTACATAAACGGCTAATATACCAAGTGTAACAATTAATGGCCATATTTTACTCTTTTCAGTTTTTTCTGGTAAAGCAAATTTATCGTCTTTAGTTTCATCAACCTTATCTTTACTCTTTAAAGTCTTTTTAATATGCATATAGTTAAAGAAATTAAACAACAAATAAGTTACCACGAATAACATTATTTTTGTAAATATTTCGGTATTATATGTAAGACTTAAATAACTATTCATTTCCTCGAGTATCATTGGGCTAAATGTTGTACCCAAAACACCAATTAAAATACTACCAAATGTTGTTGACAAAGCTGTTAACTTATCCATTTTTAAATTCAATATAATAGTTATTACAAATGGCACAAATATTAATAATTGATATACTTCATTACTAATAGATGCTAAAGCCGCAAAAACAAATGAAGCTATTAAAACAAACCAGATTTCTTTTCCTTTCAAAAATTTTGTGAACTTTTCTAACAATGTTTGATAGCCGCTAGTTTTTGATAGTATATGATATAGTGCTCCGAGAATAAGTAAAAAAGTAATTATTATTGCAAAATAATAAACACTTAATAATGAATCAGTAAAGAAATCATTTAAGCCTATTCTTGTTATTCCTGAAGTAACTATTTCACCACTACTATAACTACCTAGTGGAATTAGCCAAGTTAACAAAACAGTTAACAAAATTACAATTCCAACTATCTTAAACAAATCGTTTTTCTTAAAAAACTTTTTCATGTTTCTCCTCCTATCATTTATTATATAACTAAAAAAAAGGTTTATCAAACCTTTTTTGTGTATATTTAGTGAATTTATTCTTTTGGGCGCATTAAAGGAAATAATACTACATCTTTAATGTTATCACTACCTGTTAATAATTGTAATAATCTATCTATTCCCATACCCCAACCACTTATTGGTGGCATTCCATATTCCATTGCTTCAATATAATCATAATCCATCATCATTGCTTCTTCATCACCTTGTTTTTTTAATTCGCTTTGCTCTAACAATCTTTTTTCTTGCTCTTGGGGATCAACAAGTTCCGAATAAGCATTAACTATTTCTTCACCATTCATTATTAATTGAAATCTATCAGTAATAGTTTTATCTTTATCATTAGCTCTAGCCAAAGGAGATAAACTAATAGGATGTTCAATTAAGAAAACTGGTCCTAACATATTTGGCCTAGCCACTTTTTTATATAATTGATCAACTAGGTTGCCATACCCTAAATCTTTTAAAGGAGTTTCAGAATCTAAATCCAATTTTTTTACTTCTATTTCTTTTAATAATTTTTCTTTAGTAGAAAATTCTTTTATATCAATATCGGCATATTTTTTAATTATCTCTCTAAATGTTACTCTCTCCCAATTTTGGTTTAAATCTACTTCTTTACCATTAATATTAACAATTAAATTACCAAATAACTTTTCAATAATAGTTTTTAACATTTTTTCTATAAACACCATATTATCTTCATAATTATAATAGGCTGTATATCCTTCTACCATGGTAAAATCTTGTAAGTGAGAAGCATCCATCCCTTCATTTCTAAAGCATCTAGCAACTTCATAAACTTTATTAAATCCTCCTACAACTGCTCTCTTTAAATAAGTCTCCGGAGCAATTCTTAAATAAACGCTTTGATCTAAAGCATTGTGATGAGCTATAAAAGGTTTAGCTAAAGCTCCTGATGGTTTATTATTTAGTATCGGTGTTTCTATTTCAATATAGCCTAAATTATCTAGATAATTTCTTAATTCTTTAATAAATTTAGAACGAAGTAAAAACCTTTTTCTAGTATCTTCATTCATTATTAAATCAACATATCTATTTCGATAACACAATTCAGTATCAGTTAACCCATGAAACTTTTCCGGCATAGGTTTTAAAGCTTTACCTAAAAAAACAAACGAATCAGCTCTTAAAGTTTTTTCTCCAGTATGAGTAGTAAATATTTCTCCAGTAGCACCAATAAAATCACCAACATCAAAGAAAGATTTAAACCTTTCGTTTTCTTCTTCTCCAACACAATCTACTTTTATAGATAGCTGTAATCTTCCTTCAACATCTTGAATAGCTAAAAAAGATAACTTACCCATTTTTCTCATAAAAACAATTCGACCAGCTACACTAACATTTTTAGTACCGTCTTCTAATAAAGCAGCATCTTTTAATTCATGAGTTATAACAAATTTATCTGGATAAGGATTATATACTTGTTTTATTTCTTCAATCTTATCTCTTCTTATTTGTTCTTGTTCACTAAATTCTCTCATTCTAAACACTCCAATGCACTTAAAGTATATCTATATAAATTATAAAAGTCAATTTTAAAAGCTAGCTTTTTGGCTACCTTTTAACTAGTTCATAAACTATATAAACTTTTTTAACAACTTAATAAAATAATTTATACTAATAATACATTTATTTTCTTTTTTAGCTAAGTTAACTAATATTTTCGTTATTTTACTTTCTAAAAAATATCCTTTACTAATGTAAAAAAAGGATTAAAAAAATAAGAAAACCTACTCTTGTAAGTTTTCTTTTATTATTGTTATCGTTATAGAATCATCAACATAACTTAAAGCCACTTCATAATTATCTTTAGTAGCTGTATAAGTTGTTATTGTATCAACTATTTCATCTATATCATATTTAAAGCCAGCTTTTTTTAATTCTTTTTTGTACAACTTGTATTCATCATATGTTACATCATCAGCTCCATATATAAAACCTTCTTCGGTATTGCTATATATTTTTTCATCTATTCCATAAGTAAATTTAGGAACTTGATCAGTAAATTCATTAGATGGCCATGGATCAAATTCAACTTTTTCAGAGTTTTCATCTTCTCTTACAACAGTTTCTTCTTCTTTTTGTTCTTTTTCTTTTATATAAGAACACCCAAACGATAAACTTACCAACGCTATTATTAAAGTAAAATAAGCAATTTTTTTCATTAATAGCTCCCTTCAAGGCGTATTATATAACATTAAATATAAAAAAACAAATAAAAAAATTGAATGTTATATTCAATTTTTTATTTACAAACATATCCTTGTTCTTCAAATTGAGTTTTTGCTTCTTCATAACTTAATTTTTCATCATCTTCAATTTCTTGAGTAATTGATATGGTCGCACCATTTAAAACATAATCTGCTTCAGCATCTTCTAAATAGCTATAATAAATGCTTGCAATATCTTCATCGGCAAATGTTGATTTCAATGTTACTTCAGTTGATTCATCATTAACAAAAGTAACAATTGCCGTAGCTGTCATATCAACTCCATCTTCATCCTCTGTAAAATCTGCAGTACAAGTAAGTTTCTTTGAACAGCCAGTAAGACCTAAAACTAGAAAAACAAGTATAAAAGAAATAATTATCTTTTTCATTTTATACCTTTCTACTTATAAAAAGCATATTTACCAATAACTGGTAATTCTTTTTCTTCTCCTCTAGCAGCATTTATTATCCCAATTATTGAAAGAACAGTAGGTACTAACCAAAGGATCCACATTAAAAATATTCCTAAACTACTAGTTGTTTTATATGTATAGTACCAATAATCAACTTTTGTAACAAAAACATTAGCAATTATTAAGTTATTAACTAGTGCAACTGCAAAATAAACAATTGTTACCAACATTCCTTGTCCAATGTGGAACTTAACATCTTTGTCGTCTTTATGGTCACTTAACATACCAACAATCCATAGTATTCCAAGATAAGATAAGACATTAAAGATCTTGGTATTAGTATTGCCAACTTTTTTAGTTTCTTTTTCTTTATGTAATGATGTATATTTACCACAATTAGGACAGACCTCTGCTTGTTCACTTATATTGCTTCCACAATATTCACAAAATTTCTCAGTTTTTACTTTTACTTCTTTTTCAGGAGTTTTCTTTACAGTTTTTTTAACAGAAGCTTTTTTAGTTGTTGTTTTAGGAGATTTCTTTTGTGATGTTGTTTTTTTAGTTGTTGCCATAAATCGTTACCTCCTTTCACTTTTTCGTCTATTTAAATTATATCATGTTAAATTTTTGTTGTAAATTATATATGTTGTATAAAATGTCTAATTATGTCATAATAATTGTGAA
>DAOSVX010000008.1:0-18724 GCA_035379765.1 Bacilli bacterium
CCAACCTATATTTAGCAACCTCCTGAGTCTTTTCATCTAATAAACTTATTAAATCATTATTCTTAAGATATTCAATATTTTTTATTTGGTTAAGACCCGTTTTTATCACTTTTTCTTGGTTAGCTAATTCACAATTATTTAATCTATTAACCATATTTTTATGATCTTTATAAATTCTAATATCTTCAAAATAAAATAAGCTATTGTAAGCATTAAAAGTTTTTAGAATATCACTGATATTTTCGGAAGCTTTTATATATATCATATAGCCATTATCTCTAATAATTATTTTACTTCTAAATTTAAATCCTAATAGGATTTTGTTTATAAAATCAGCTTCAGTTTTAGTGTTGGTTAAAATTTCAAAATGATAGCCGCTAGTTGCTGGATCACTTATATTACCAGATCCTAAAAAAGCTCCTTTTAAATAAGATGCTTTTTCTTCGTTTGATTCTAAAGTATTCTTAATTGTTTTTAAGTCTCCTAAAATAAAGTCTGTTCTTTCTTTTATCTTTAAAATATATATTTGTTTTATTCTGAAACGTTTTTGATTTCTAACTGTTATATTGATATTTGTGTTATATGTTTCCTTAATTATTTTATATATCATTCTGGCTATCTTGGCATTTTCGATAACAAAAGTAATATTATTTTTACTTTTTTTACCTGTTACATTTAAATAAGCAGCTAAAATTATTCTTGATTCTATTGGATCAGGATTTATAATTGCTAATTCTTCTTTAACTTTCATCGTAAATGTCATAATAATCTCCGTAGTTTAGTATAACATAAAAAAGCACTTAAGTGCTTTAATATCTAGTACTCCATCTTGTTCCGGATGGCAAATAATTTAATGGGTTAACACTACTAGCAATAAATTTGCTCCAAGAAGAATAACTGTCTTTGCCAGCTCCCAAATAATGACCAGTTGAAATACCAAAATGTAAATGAGCTCCGGTAGAACATTTATCCCAAGTGGTTGAAGAACCACCACCAATTGTACCAATTTGAGTTGTAGCCGAAACCACATCTCCTACTTTTACTTTAACTGTTAAGAGATGAGCATACTGAGTAGTATAAGCTTTTCCTAAAACGTTATGATGAATATAAATTATATTACCACCACATCTCGATTTTCTAGTTATAGCTGCTACCATACCTAAAGCAGCTGCATAAACAGGTGTTCCCTCTTTATTACCACCAATATCTATGGCATTATGAAATGAATTTACTTTACCAGTAATAGGACTTGTTCTATATCCCCAATAACTAGTTATCCTCCCTTTAACAACAGGTCTTATAAAACCAGTCGCCGAACCAATGTTAACGCATTCACTTAATTTTTGAGTATCACTATCACAAACCGTTTCATAGTAATCAATTAAAGCTTCTTGATTTTTTATTTGATCACTAATGTCTTCATTGACTTCATTTAACTCTGAAAGTTTATCACCTAAACTGTCTAAGGCTTTATTATATTCTTCTTTTAATTGCTCTAATTCTTTATTACGTTCTTCTAATTCTAATTTTAACTGCTCATTTTCTTCTATTAAAGCATTCATATTATCAATTATTTCCTTGTTATAAGCAGATAACTGCTCAACAATAGCTGTACGCATAATTAAATCAGTCGTACTTGAAGCCCCAGAAACATATTCTAAATAAGCATTATTACCGTTAGATATTTGATAAAATCTTAATAAATCATCTATTTGTTCTTTAGACTCCGCTATTTTTAAATTACTTTCTTCTATTTTTGCTTCAGCTTCTGTTACTTTTACAGCTATTTCTTCTTGTTCTTTATAAGCAGCATAAATAGCATTCTTTTTAGTTGTTATTTGTGATTCTGTTTGACTTTTAGCATTATCAGAATCAATCTTTTGCTGTTTTAAATCTGCTAATTGTTCTTTTAAATCATTGATTGTTTCCGCTTCTGTAGAAGCAAAAACTTGAATAGGACTCATTATAAAAGAAAGAACTAATAATAACATAAAACTTTTTATAGCTAATCGTTTCATATTTTTAAATACTTTCTGACAGCTCTATAACTACCAATTATGCCAACTACACTACCAATACCCAGTAATATTAAAGCAACATAAAAGATGAAATATTTAGGATTTATCATTGCAATTACTTTTAAGAATAAATAGCCACCTAATTTATCATAAATTATTATATAGCCATATATTGTTAATAATACTGGTATTATAGAACCAATGATACCTAAAACAAACCCTTCAAACAAGAATGGTAATTTTATAACCAAGTTACTAGTACCAATTAGTCTCATTATTTCTATTTCGGTTTTTCTAGATATAATTGTTAATTTTATTGTATTGCTTATTAAGAAAGCTGTAACTAATATTAATGCTACTACCATAATTATGGAAGCTTTTTTAACAAAGTCAAAAACCATTACTAGTTGGTCAACCATTCCCTCACCATATTTAACAACATCTATCTTAGACATTTTAGCTATTTCGGAAGCTGTTTTACCAATATGTTTTACATCATTAACTTTTAATATAAATAAACTTTGTAAATGATTATCTTCTGCAGTCCAAGTTGACATTATAGCATTAAAATCTTCCGACTCCTCTTGCATTGCAACTTTTACTTCCTCTTTATCTTGATAAACTATTTCATCCTTATTAATATTGTCAACAGATTTTATAGCTTCTAATAATATATTAGCATCTTCCTCTGTAGCATCCCTATCTAAAAAAGCCACAATAGTTAAGTTTTTCTCTAAATTGGTCGTAAAAGAATTTATATTAGCAGAAAATATAATGGCTAAAGAAACAAGAATTAAAGTTATGGTCGTACATGTTACAGAAGCAAAACTTAAACTAAAATTACGAAAAACACTTTTAAATGCATCAGAAATACTACTTTTTAAAATTCTAAATATTTTCATGAGCTTTATACCTACCTTTCAAATAATCTCCAGTTAGGACTCCATTCTCAATAAGAATTACTCTTTTCTTCATTCTATTGACTATTTCCTTATCATGAGTAGCCATTATAATAGTTGTTCCCATTGTTTTATTAATCTCTTCTATAACATCCATAATTTCTTTAGAAGTTTTAGGATCTAAATTTCCAGTTGGCTCATCACATATTAAAATTTTAGGCTCGTTTACTATCGCTCTAGCAATACAAACTCTTTGTTGTTCACCACCAGATAATTGGTTAGGAAAACAACGCAACTTTTCTTTTAAACCTACTCTTTTTAAAGCTTTTGTTACTTTCTCTCTTATTTTATCTTCTTTCATACCAATGTTTTTCAAACCAAAAGAAACATTCTCATAAACAGTAAGTTTGGGAAGTAACTTAAAATCTTGAAAAACAACTCCGATTTTTCTTCTAAATTTATAAACTTTACGATTTTTCAATTTAGCAACGTTAACTCCACCAACTATTACTTCTCCCCTAGTTGGTTTTTCTTCTCTATACAACATTTTTACTAAAGAAGACTTTCCACTACCACTAGCTCCAATAATAAAAACAAACTCACCTTTTTCAATTTCTAAATTAAAGTTGGCAAGTGCAGCCACACCATTTTTATAAACTTTATAACAGTTTTTTATTTCAATCAGTTTCACTACTATACCACCTTAATAGAATTATAACATTTATTAGATTTTAAATAAATGGTAAGTTAGCTTTCTTGACACCGCCCATAACTTCATAACAATCATTAATTACTAAAAAAGCTTTGGGATCAATTCCTAATATTGTTTCTTTAAAAGAAAAATAATCTCTAGTTCTAATTACACACATAAGCATTTTATCTCTTTTAGATGAATAACCACCTTCTATTTTTAAAATCGTTACTCCTGTATTTATATCTTCCGTAATATATTTTTTTACCTCATCAACTTTTGTTGTATAAATAAAGAACATTTTACTATCTGATATACCAAGTAATATTCTATCAACTAAAGTTGAATTTAGAAATAATATTAAAATTGCATAAACAACTTTTTCATAGCCAAATATATAACCGCCGGCTAAAACTATAATAACATTTATAATTAAAAGAGCTGTTCCAAAAGAGACTTTTTTCTTATCACCAAATATTTGACTTAATATATCCATACCACCTGTAGTAAAACCTGTTTTATATATCAATCCGCTACCAACACCAAGCATCAATCCGGAAACCAAAACCATTATAATATCACTTTGAAAGCTTATATTTAACTTAGCCGTTAAAGGAGCTGTTAAACTTATAAATAGAGGAAACAATAATGACCCAATTACCGATTTAGAAGTTTTTTTCCAGCCTAAAACAAAGAAACTAATAATAATTAATAAAACGTTTATAAAATAAATAAATAAAACGGGATCAATAAAGCAAACTTTCTTGATTATTATTGCTAACCCTGAGACACCACCAATTACTAAATCATTTGGAAGTAAAAACATATTATAATTTACTGCTACCAAAAATATTCCTATAAGAAGAACAAATATCCTCAAAATCAATCTTTTGTGCTTTTTTTTCATAATATCAACTTCCCTATAATAGAATTATACTATAATTTTACTTATATATACTAAAAAATTTAAATCTACTAATAATTATTGTTTTATGTTATAATTTTCTAAGTAAGAAGGTATATTATGAATTTAGCATTTTATATTATTTTAAGCTTTATAATTATTGTTGGACTATTATTAATTGCTTACTTAAATGTTTTTAATAAAATTCAAAGATTAAAAATAAAAATAGATGAAGCTGAAACTATTATTGATGATATGTTAAGAGACAGATATGATTTACTACTAGAAATAAATAGCATTCTTACAACCACTTTAAAAAAAGATTACTTTAAAGATTTGATAAATTTAAAAAGTAAAAAAATTAGTAATTTTGATATGGATCGTCAAATTACTGAAGCAGTTAGTTTATTTAGTAAAATTAAAAATGATAATAAAGATTTAAACAATAATGAGAAAATTAAAAGCATTGAATTAAACCTTAAAAACAACGAAGAAAAGTTAGAAGCAGCTAAAGCTTATTTTAATATGAACACTTCTAAACTAAATGAATTAATTAAGACTTTTCCATCAATGATAGTTGCTAGAATGCATGGTATTAAAATAAGAACTTATTTTGATGGTAAAAATTTAAACGATGAAGATATAAATGATTTTAAATTATAAAATTACTTTGATAAATCCCAATTTATAGGTTCAATATTATTTTTTGTTAAAAAGGCATTTGTTTTAGAAAAAAGTTTACTACCAAAAAAACCATTATTACAAGAAAATGGTGAAGGATGAGTAGATTCAATAATCAAATGTTTTTTATTTGTAATTAAGACTTTTTTAGCTCGAGCAAAATTGCCCCATAAAATAAAGACAATTGGTTCCTCTTTTTTATTTAAAATTTTAATAATATAATCAGTCATGAGTTCCCAACCAAGGTTTTTATGGCTTGCTGGTTTATCTTTTTCAACTGTTAAGACTGCATTTAAAAGTAGTACTCCCTCTTTTGCCCATTTAGTTAGATTACCATTTTTATAAGGCTGGATATTTAAATCACTTTCTAGTTCTTTATAAATGTTTTTTAAAGAAGGAGGAATTGGTACATCATCCAAAACTGAAAACGATAAACCGTGTGCTTCTCCAAGACCGTGATATGGATCTTGCCCAACAATAACCACTTTTACATTTTCATAAGGGGTTAATTTTAAAGCTTGAAAAATATTTTCTTTAGGAGGGAAGATTGTTTTAGTTTCATACATTTCTAAAACATTATCATAAAATTTATGAAATCCTTCGCTATCCCAAATTACTTTTAATTTTTCATCCCAACTATTGCCAATCATAAAAACCTCACTTATGGTATTTTTCATTATTAATTATTTTAAATGAACGATATATTTGTTCTAGTAATATTCCTCTAAACAAACCATGAGGAAAAGTTAATTGTGAAAAAGATATTTTTTTATTTACTAAATCTTTTACTTCGTCACTAACTCCATTAGATCCACCTATTATAAATGTAATAGTTCCATAATGATTAAAAGTATCTGATATTAAATCACTAAATTCTACAGAGCTTAAATTTTCGCCATTAATATCTAAAAGAATATTAAAATCTTTTGTTTTTAAAGAAGCTATTATCTTTTTGCTTTCTAAATCTAGATTACTATCTTTTATAGCAATCACTTCTATTTTATGATATTTTTTAATTCTAGTTAAATAATCTTTTACTAAATCTTCTAAATATTTTTCTTTTAATTTACCGACCCAAATTATTTTAATCATATAATTATCACTTCACTCATTTCATCTTGTTTAGCACAACAAACATTTTTAAATTTAATATTATTTTTAGTCATTTTAGTAAAAAAAGTATTTAAAGCAACTTCTTCGGTATTATTCTCTTTACTAAGATGAGCCAAAATAACTTTTTTAGTATTTTTGCCAATTAATTTAGCTAAATAAGTAGCAGCATCTTCATTACATAAATGGCCTTCCGAAGACAATATCCTTCTTTGCAACCATAATGGATATTTTCCTTCCCTAAGTATTTTAGGATCATGGTTACTTTCCATAATATACATATTTTTATTTGCTAAAAGAGACAAATATTTTTTATTTAAATATCCAGTATCAGTTATATATACTAAAGATGATTTATTTTCAGTAATTAAAAAACCTCGAGAATCAACACTATCATGACTAGTATTAATTATATCTATTATTAAATCATTTAAAACTATTTTATCTTCATAAATAAAATATCTTAAATTATCATTTACTTTTTTTAAACTTTTATACATATTAGGAGTTATACATATTTGAGTTTTTCTTTCTTTACTAAAATTTGTTAAAGACTTTATATGGTCATTATGAAGATGAGTGATTAATATATAATCAATTTCATCTACACCAGTATTTAAAGTTTTTAATTTAGAATTAATATATTTAACACTTAATCCTAAATCTATTAATATTTTATACTTTTCTGTTTCGATATATGTAGAATTTCCTTTTGACCCACTACCTAGTATAGCTACTTTCATTATTGATATAACCTTAATGGGTTTATTGTATAACTACCACTTGCCCAAGGCATTCCTATCCAGATACCAAAGTGTAAATGAGTCCCTGTAACATATCCAGTCTTACCCATCGCTCCAATAACATCTCCTCTTTTTACTGTTTGACCTATTTCTACATATACTTTAGATAAATGACCGTATTCCGAAAAATAACCATTTAAATGATCTATTTCTACTACATTACCACCAGAATTTTGCCAATCATCATAAACAACTATACCGTCTTCAATAGCATATATTGGTGATCCGTATGAACTAGCTATATCAATGCCTTTGTGTAATTTTCCCCAACGATAACCGTATGGACTTGTTATTGTATATGGTGATTGAGTAGGCCATTTCCAAGCTCCATCACCAATTGTTATTGTTCCTGAAGAAGCTCCTTTAACAATAATTTTTGATACTGAAGGTTTTATTTCAGTTGAAGAAACAATTTCTACACCTTGAATTTCTCCATTTAAATATTTAACTTTTTGGGTTTCACGATCAACACCATTTTCTCCTTGTTGTTTTACATATCTAGTCCCTGGAGATAAACTAGCACTATATTCTATTTCGGTTTCATAAGCTGATTCTTCATCAACTACAACGTATTTTTCATAAATAAGACTTACAACCGGATCAATAAGACCAATATTAACTATTTGCCCTGGAGAAAGCAACTGATTTTCACTAGTAAAAGTTGGATTAGCAATTAGAAATTCTTGTGTATTTAACTTATTGTTATAAGCAATAGTTTCCACATCTTCGCCTGATTTTACAACATAAGTTTTTTGTTTTTCAGTTGTTCCAAAAAGTAAATATTGACTTAAATTATCCGCATCTACAAATATATTTTCTTCAGCATTAACATATGATTTTTTTATAGTAACAGTTTCGTTAAAGTCCATTGCTTCAATTATTTCTCCGGTGGTTTCTATTTCTTTTTGAGTATTATTTATAAAGGCCTTATATTCATCTTCAGATATAAAGGCATAGATAAAAGAATTGACCGCTTCTTTGAAAACATCTTCGTTTAAAACATATATTCTTTTTTCTTCTCCATCAACTGGTTTAATTGTTATTGTATAAGCTATAATAGTAAATGGTCTTTGAGCCTTTATTTCTTCATATATTTTTTTTACTTCAGTTATTTTCTCATCATAAGTTATATATTTAGTTATTTCTAACCCATTAGGAGGATAAACTTGATCTATTCCATATTGTTCTTTTATGTCCTGACCTTCTTTATTTATCAAATCATATAAAGCATCTTTATCTTCTATTAAACCAATTTTTTTACCATCTAAATAAACTTGGTATACTTCTTTAGGTTCTAAAGTTGTTTCTTTTGTAAAACCTACCATAAATACCAATGACGCAACAAAAATAGTAAATAAAATTGTTATAATAGTATTTTTAAATGACATTTTATTCTCCTTCTGGGGTATCCGTTTCCATATAATTTCTAAAATTACTCATATTTCTTTCAAACAATAATTTTATTGTTCCAGTAGCGCCATTACGATGTTTACCAATAATTAATTCTGTAACAGAATTAGGACTAGTTTCTTGAGTTTTATTATAATAATCATCACGATATAAGAAAGCTACTATATCAGCGTCCTGTTCAATAGAACCACTTTCTCTTAAATCACTTAGATTAGGTCTTTTATTTTCTCTTAATTCTGGACTCCTTGATAACTGAGCTAAAGCAATAATAGGAATATGTAATTCCATGGCCAAAGTTTTTAAAGCTCGAGAAATTTCTGATACTTCTTGCTGTCTTTGACCGGCATATCTAGCACTACCAGCAATTAGTTGTAAGTAGTCAATTATAACCAAAGAAAGTCCATCTTCAGAATTAGCTAACCTACGACATTTAGCTCTTATTTCTGATACTGTCATGCCTGAAGCATCTTCAATATAAAGTTTAGCATCAGCAAGCTCACTTATAGCTTCATTTACTCTTTTCCAATCATTATGTTCTAGCCTGCCGGTACGAAGTTTATTCATATCTATTCCGCCAACTGCCCCAATCATTCTGGTAACTAATTGTTCAGCACCCATTTCTAAACTGAAAATAGCTACTGCTTTATCGTTGTTCAAAGCTACATTAGTGGCTAAATTTAACCCTAATGCTGTTTTACCCATTGAAGGTCTTCCAGCTAGAATAATTAAATCATGAGGTTGAAGCCCACTAGTTACTTTATCTAAACTATAAAATCCGGTAGCAAGTCCAGTAACATCGCTTTTATTTTTAGCAAGTCTTTCTAAATTGTCTTGAGTTTTTCTTAAAACTTCACTAATTTTAACAAATTCACCAGTTCTTCTGTTTTTTATAACATTAGAGAACTCTTTATCAGCTTTATCAACTATTTCATTAACTGCTTCTTTAGATTCATAAACATCTGTTATGATATCTGTTGAAACATTTATAATACTTCTTAATAAATATTTATCTTTAATAATATTAATATAATATTCAATATTGCTTGCTGTAGCTACAGAATCAATTATTTCACTTAAATATTCCATACCACCAGAAGCTTCTAAAGTTTTTCTTTTAGATAGTTTTTCCTTTAAAGTGGTTATATCAAGAGGTATTCCTTCTTCATATAATTCCTTTATAGCCGCAAATATTTTTTGATGTTTGTCTAAATAAAACATGTCCCCATTTAATTCTTCGCAAATTTTATCTTTTGCTGGGACAGCCAAAAAAGCTGATCCAAGAACAGCCATTTCAGCTTCTAAATTTTGCGGTATTTGACGAGTTGCCATAAGTTCACATCCTTACTTTTCTACAACCACTTTTAATTCAGCAATAACTCTTTTATGAAGATTTATTCTTATATTATATACCCCTAAACTAGTTATGGGAACATTTATTTCTATTTGTTCTTTCTTTATATTATAACCTTTTTCTTTCAAAGCCAGTAAAATTTGTTTACTAGATATACTACCAAACATTTTATCTTCTTTACCAACCCTAACTTTAAATGTTAATTTTTCTTTTTCTATTGCTTTTTTTAAAATCTCTAACTCTTCTACTAACTCAGCTTCATTTATTTTTCTTTTGTTTAAATCTTTAGTTAATTTAGCTAAATTAGCTTCATTAGCTATTACTGCCAAATTATTTTTAAATAAATAATTTTTGGCATAACCATCGCTAACATTAATAATCTGATCTTTCTTTCCTTGTTTTAAAACATCTTTCAATAGAATAACTTTCATTTTAATTCCCCCTTAATCATTTCATAAGCTTCTTTTAAAGTTATGTTTTCGATTTGACAAGCAGCGTTTGTTTTGCTACCGCCACCACCAAATTTTTTCATTATTTTTTGAACGTTATAGTCATTCCCTCTGGCACTAATTCCCGCTATTTTTTTACCAATATAACCAATAGCAAAAGAAGCTACTACACCATCAAATAATAAAAGGGTATCAGATATTATAGCCAGATTCTTTCTTTCGTAAATAGATTCTTGATTACCAACAACTATAGCAAATTTTTTCTTATAAAATTTAGTTTTAAAAATAATTTTTTGAATTTTAATATAATCAACTAATTTGGTTTTGGAAAAATTATTTGCTGTACTTAAATCCGCTCCACAATGATGTAAATAAGCCGCAGCTTTATGAGTTTTTTCATTCGTTTTAACACTAAAATTATTACTATCAATATTAATTCCTGTTAACATTACCGTTGCTGTATATTTATTTATACGCATTTTCTTTTCAATAAATAAATTAGTTAATATTTCACAAGTACTTGAAACTTTAGAATCAATAAAATAATTATCATTAACCGGTTCACCAAAAAGATGATGGTCAATATAAATTATATTAGAAGTTAGATTAACTAATTTTGAAGATTGAGCTCTTTTTGATGAATATGTATCTACAATTATCAAAAGAGTATCTTTTTTAATCTTATCTTTATAATCACTATATTTACCAATATTAAATTTGTTATTATTCTCATTTATATATTCTAAGCCCTTTTTTGTTCCTTCTTCTAATTTTGGGTCTTCGATAATAATATAACATTTTTTATTGAGTCTTTCACATAATTCACTAATAGCTAAACAGGCCCCAAAAGCATCAAAGTCAATTGCTTTATGCCCCATTACGAACACATTTTCACTTTTTTTAATTCTTTTTATTATTTTATTATAGTTAATCATATGTTCACCTACTACAGACTATTATAACAAAATAAAGTGATAAAATCAAAACTGCCAAACAATAAAAAAACCTTATTTTACATAAGGTATTAAAGCCATAAATCTGGCTCTTTTTACTTCTCTAGCAATATGTCTTTGATGCTTAGCACATGTTCCTGTTACTCTTCTAGGAATTATTTTCCCTTTTTCATTTATATATTTAGAAACAATCATTGGATCTTTATAATCAACACTTTTGCCTAAGCACATTTGACATACTCTTTTTTTCTTACGATAAAATTCTGCCATTTATATTCCTCCTTTAAAATGGTAAGTCATCATCAGATAAAACTACTTCTTCACCAAAATCTTTAAATGGATCCTCAGTAACATCTGTGGTTTGAATATCTTGATCAGCTGCAGCTGGAATATCAGAATTTTGATCTACACCAAAGTTACTTTGCTTATCATTTTTACTACCTAAAAAGGTAACATTATCACAAATAACTTCCGTAACATATCTTTTTGTTCCATCTTGAGCATCATAATTTCTTACCTGCATTCTACCTTCAACTGCTACTTGAGTTCCTTTTGAACAATATTTAGCAAGATTTTCAGCTTGACGACGCCATGCCACACAATTTATAAAATCTACTTCTTTTTCACCATTTTGATTAGTGAAATTCCTTTGGACAGCTATACTAAATGCCACATTAGAAACACCACTAGCTAGGGTTTTTAATTCTGGATCTTTAGTTAATCTACCAATTAAAATTACTTTATTCATTTTTTACTCCTCATTCAAGTTAATAATTAAGTGTCTTATAACATTTTCATTAATAAGAACTTTATGTCTAAAATTATCTATTTCCTTTGGGGTAGCTTCAGTAGTTATTAAATAATAATAACCAGTTACTTCCTTTTTAATTGGGTAAGCTAACTTTTTTTGGCCCATATCCTTAAATTCAAGTTCTTTACTTTTAAAAGTGTTTTTTAATTCTTCAGTTACATTTTTTAAAGTTTCACTTTCTAAACCTGATTTAACGATAAACATGATCTCATATTTATTCATTATTTCACCTCCTTATGGTCTATTCGGCTTCTTAAAAGAAGCAAGGAACTTTTAAGTTCGAACGTATTATAACATATATAATTTAGATGTTCAAATTATTTTTACACATTAAATCTAAATAAGCAAACGTCTCCATCTTGCATTAAATAATCTTTACCTTCTAATCTTAATTTGCCAGATTCTTTAACTTTTTTTTCATCTTTTAATAATTCTAAATCGCTAAAACTCATTACCTCAGCTTTTATAAACCCTCGTTCAAAATCGGTATGAATTATCCCAGCACATTTTTTAGCATTGGTGCCTTTAATAAAAGTCCATGCTCTAACTTCATCTTTACCAACTGTAAAAAATGTTTCTAATCCTAAAAGTTCATAAGTAGCAAATATTAATTTATCTAAACCACTATAAAGCAATCCTAAATCCTCTAAAAATTGTTTTTTATCAATATCATTTAGCTCCGCTAATTCACTTTCTATTTTGGCACATATTACTACTACACCAGCTTGTTCTTTAGCGGCATATTCTTTAATTTTAGTTACATAACAATTACCACTATTAATGCTTTCTTCATCAACATTAGCAACATATATAATAGGTTTTATAGTTAAAAAATTATAGCCTTTTAATAATTCCTTTTCTTCTATAGAATATTCAACTAATCTTAAAGGAATATTTTTTAATAATGAAGCTCTACTTTTTTCTAGGGCTTTGTATTCTAAAATATCTTGTTTATCTTTAGTAGTTTCTACTTTCTTTTGCAATTTAGAAATCCTATTTTCAATTATTTCTAAATCTGCCAAAATAAGTTCAACATTGATTATTTCTATATCTCTAACAGGATCAATACTTGATTCTACATGAATTATTTCTTTATTATCAAAAGCTCTTACTACTTCTACTATAGCATCTACTTCTCTGATATGAGAAAGAAATTTATTACCTAGTCCTTCCCCTTTAGATGCACCTTTTACTAATCCTGCAATATCAGTAAATTCAAAAGTTGTAGGTACAACTCTTTCGGGACTATACATGTTTTCTAATACTTCTAATCTAGTATCAGGTACTGTTACTACTCCTATATTGGGATCAATAGTAGCAAAAGGATAATTAGCAGCTAAAATATTCTTTTTAGTTATAGCATTAAATAAAGTTGACTTTCCTACATTAGGAAGACCTATAATTCCTGCTTTTAATGACATAAAACCCTCCTATAATATTTCTTTTAGTTCTTTTAAATCTTTTATCTTTTTATATTTATTATCATATTTATTATTTTTGTCAAACAAAATAGCCTGCATACCAAGTTTTTTTGGTTCTAAATAGTCCTTAACAAGATTGTCTCCTATTATAACACATTCGGTTAACTTATATTTACCACAACTTTTAATATACCCTTCTTTATTAGGCTTTAAAGGGATCTTATCTCCAGCATATATTTCTTTAAAATATTTTAAAATCCCCGCTTTTTTAAGACGTTCGTATTGAACTTTATATATATAATTAGTATATATAACTAATTCATATTTTTTACTTAAATATTTAAGGACATCTTTAGCATTATTGTTTAATTTATTACCATAATTTTCAGCATAATAATCATTTAAAACATCATATATTTCATATTTAAAATTATAATTATATTCTTTGTTTAAAAAATCAATAAAAGTTTTTTTATCATACATTTCATATTTATTTTCATACTTTTTAAAAGATTTAATAATAGCTTTTATTTTTTTAATAGAAAGAATATTTTTATATTTAATTAATATTTTTATTAAAAACACAAACATTTTTTTATCAGTAATAAACAAAGTATCATCTAAATCAAATATAATTCTTTTTACCATTATAATACCGTATACGTTCCTATACCGATAGGAAGACCAATTAAGAACCATCCTATTAATAATACTATTAATAATAACCCTGTCGTTAAACTATAAGGCATTATATAACGAATACCTTTAGCTAAATTAATTGGTTTTTTATCTTGATTATAATTTTCTAAAAAAGCTAAATATATTATAAAATAAGCAAATAAAGGGGTTAGTCCTAAAGTAAATGATTCACTAAATCTTAATATCACTTGGCTAAATTCAGGAGTTAATCCAGCATTCATAGCTACTGGTACTGTTGCCCCGGCTAAAATAGCCCATTTAGCAGAAGAAGATGGTAAAAATAAAGTAGAAATAGCTCCTATTATAAATAAAAGAAATATTAAAGGAATTCCGGTAAATTTGGTAGTGTTTATAACATTAGCAAATAAAGCTACCACAACAGTACCAATATTAGTTTTTTGGAAAACACCAATAAATAACGATACAATAAACATAAGCACAATTACTTTACCAACATTATCAAGTGAATGCCCTAGATAATTACAAAAGTCATGATTATTTTTAATGGTTTTAGCACCCATTCCATAAAATAAACCTAATATTATAAATAATATAGTTATTATAAAGACAAAGCCCATGGAAAAAAAGGAACTAGAACTAAATAACTTATCTATATATAAAGTTTGAGAATAATCTAACAAAGCTCCTGACAAAGGTAAACCAGGAATAATATTATAAATAAATATCAGTAAATATATTAACCCGGCTCCTAAAGAAATTATTAAACCTTTTAGATCACTTTTCGTAATTTCCGTTTCTTCTTCATTAAATTCATATTTATCTAATTTCAACGCTGTTATTCTTTCAGTTATATATGTTATTAAAAAAGCTAAAGCAATAGTTGCTACTATCATTATAAACAAGAATGCCCAAACAGTTATAGTATAATTGGCATCTAATACATGAGATCCTAATATTGTTTGAACTAGTAAAGTACTATCTACTGAGGTAAAAAATATACTTATCCCTGCTCCACATGTTAAAGCAGCAAAAGAAGTTATTATACCCAACAAAGGATTTCTCTTGCCATATTTAAATAATAAAGCGCTCAAAGGTATTAAAACCACATAGGAAATATTTCCGGCAATACTAAATAATATTCCTAATAAAGCAACAATAAAAGTAACAGTATATTTTTTAGTATATTTAGTTAATAATGTAAAAGCTGTTTTTAAAAACCCACTTTTTTCCATTATACCAATACCTATTAAAATAATAATTAAACTACTTAATGGAGTAAAACCAGTAAAGTTTTTTAAGGTATTACTAAATATATATTTCATTCCAGAAAGATTTAATAAAGATGTAACACTTACAAAAACATTTTCATATTCCCCAGTATTAGCATTTATTTTGTTATAATTTGTTTCTAGTCCCAACCAAGATAAAAGTCCGCTTAATAAAATTACTATTAACGTTAAAATTAAAAAAGTCATTATAGGATTTAAAGTAACCTTTTCCTTAAATTTAGCTAATTTGTTATTCATCTTTAACCACCTTTTTTATTTTCTTGTCAAACTCTAATCGATCCATCATTATTTCTCTACCACATTTTGTACATTTTATTTTGATATCTACTCCCACCCTAGTAATTACAAAATCATTAGCTTGGCAAGCATGCTTTTTTTTCATAATAACATGGGTACCTATATTATAAGATTGCATAACAACTCCTATTCTATAGTTATATTTAAAATTTCCAATATTCTTTCCAAATCTTTCTCAGAATCAAAGTATACTTCTACTTTATTATTTTTTATTGATACTTTACTACCAGTTTTATCACTAAATACTTGTTCATATAATTTGTATTTAGGATTAATATTGGAAACTCTTTTTATTTTAACTTTTTTTTCTAAATTTTCACTATTAACTATTTTTTCTAGTTCTCTAACACTCATGCCATCTTTTAAAACTTTTTTAGCTAATTCTATTTGCAAATTGGAATCTTGTAATTTACTTAAATTTCGAGCATGAGCCATTGATAATTTTTTACTTATGACCATTTCTTTTACTTCATCAGGTAAAGAAAGAATTCCTAAAAGATTGGTAATATAACTTCTACTCTTACCAAATCTTTTAGCTATTTCATCTTGAGTGATATGTTTATTATTTATTATCTTTAAATAACACTCAGCTTCTTCTATAGCGTTTAAATTTTCTCTTTGAATATTCTCTACAAGGGCTATTTCCATCATTTCATCATCGTTAAAATCTCTAATTATTGCTGGTATAGTAGTTAATCCTGCCAATTTAGAAGCTTTGGTTCTTCTTTCACCAGCAATTAATTCATACCCTTTAAGGCTTCTTTTAACTATAATTGGTTGAACAACTCCATGAACTTTGATTGATTCGCTTAATTCACTTAAAGCTTCGGAATCAAAATTTTTGCGTGGTTGATAAGGATTAGATCTTATTTCTTCAATAGGAATACTAACAATATCCTCTTCTTTAGTTGTTTCATATATTTTTTGTTCAAAATTATTAAAATCTATTCTTTCATTAGAAAATAATTGTTCTAGTCCTTTGCCTAGAGCTTTCTTTTTATTCTCCATTTCTAAAAATCACTTCCTTAGCTAAATTTTCATAAGCTTCTGTAGCTCTGCTACCTGGATCATATTCACTTATTGGTTTGCCGTGTGAAGGTGCTTCAACAAGACGAACTAATCTAGGAATAATGGTATTAAAAACTTTATCTTTAAAATATTTCCTTACTTCTTCAACAACTTCTAACCCAATATTTGTTCTCGCATCCAGCATCGTCAAAAGCACTCCCTCAATCTTTAAATTAGGATTTAAATTGGATTGAATCATAATAACCGAATTTAATAATTGAGTTATTCCTTCTAAAGCAAAAAATTCACATTGAACGGGAATTATTATAGAATCACTAGCAACTAAAGCATTAGTTGTTAAAACCCCTAAAGCCGGTGGACAATCTAAAATAATATAATCATATTCATCTCTTATTTTATCTAAAACTTTTTTTAATTGTTCATTTTGATGAAAAGCTTTATCATCATAAAATTTTTTAACAAATTCAATATCTAATCCGGCTAAATTAATCGTTGCTGGTATAATGCTTAAATTTTTAAATTCTGTCTTTATTATAGCACTTTTAATATCACATCTATTAGTCATAACTTCATATATATCAGCATTTATATCTCTTTTGTTTAACCCCAGTCCAATAGAAGTATTACCTTGAGGATCTAAATCAATTAAAAGAGTCCTTTTACCAAACTTACCTAAAGAAGCTGACAAATTGATACTAGTAGTGGTTTTGCCAACTCCACCTTTTTGGTTAACTAAGGAAATTATTTTTGCCATAATACCACCTATTTCTCAACATTTATTTTATCATAATTAAAAAGCTTTGTCTTTAATAAATTAAAAAAGCAAGAAATTATTTTCCTTGCTTTTTTGATTCTTTTTCTTCTTTAATTTCAATATATTTACCAGTTTTAACTAATTCATCAATTTGTTCTTTAGTTAATGTTTCATGTTCTATTAAAGTATCACTTATTAGTTTTACCAATTTAGCATTTTTCTTTAATATTTCTTGAGACTTTTTATAACATTCGCCAATAATTTTTTGAATTTCTTTATCTATTTCTAAAGCAACTTGGTCAGAGAAATTTTTAGACTTGGTATAATCTCTTCCTAAGAAAACTCCTTCGGTAGGGCTTTCTAATTGAATTGGTCCTAGATCGCTCATACCATATTCAGTTACCATACTTCTTGCTATACTTGTAGCTCTTTTAAAATCATCACTGGCACCAGTTGTTACTTCTTTTAAGAACATTTCCTCACTAACTCTACCACTAAGCAATCCAGTTATTTTAGCCAGCAATTCAGTTTTAGTCATGATTGCTAATTTTTCTTCTTTAGGAAGCATCATTGTGTATCCGCCGGCCATTCCTCTAGGTATAATAGTTATCTTATGAACTTCATCGGCATTTTCCAATTTTAATCCTACAACAGCATGGCCTGCTTCGTGAATACTAACTAACTTCTTTTCATTATCAGTAACCTTGCGACTAGTCTTAGCTGGCCCTAATAATACTCTATCAGTTGCCTCATCTATTTCCGACATAGTAATTTCGGTTTTATTTCTTCTAACAGCAAGTAAAGCAGCTTCATTAAGTAAGTTTTCCAAATCAGCTCCACTAAAACCTGGGGTTCTAGCAGCTACATTAGCTAAATTTACTTTCTTATCAAAAATTTTATTTTTAGCGTGAACACCTAAAATAGCTTCTCTTTCTTTAGAATCTGGCAAGCTAACCATTACCTGTCTATCAAATCTACCTGGTCTAAGTAAAGCTGGATCCAAAACATCGGGTCTATTGGTTGCAGCAATAATTATTATTCCTTCATTAGCTCCAAAGCCATCCATTTCCGTAAGTAATTGGTTTAAAGTTTGTTCTCTTTCATCATGTCCACCGCCTAAACCAGTTCCTCTTTGACGCCCTACAGCATCTATTTCATCTATAAATATTAAACATGGAGCACTTTGTTTTGCTT
>DAOSVX010000009.1:0-18317 GCA_035379765.1 Bacilli bacterium
GTTTCAATGCTTAAAGAGATATCATCGCTTGTATAACTATTTTCGGTAGTAGTTATGGTATCGCTAAAATAAATATCATTAGGATCATTAACAGCAATATTTTCATCACTTATTATTTTGGCTTCGGCTTCATATTGTTTAGGTAGTACATAATTAGTCAAATAAAACAAACCTAGTAAAATACCGGTTAATAAAATATCAGCAATTAGTTTTATCCATAGTTTGTTTTTCATTTTATTTTTTAAATACCACCTTTTTTTGCATTACATAACTAACAACTGACATTAATATTTCAACTATTATTTTAGCAATAACTGGATTGATAGTTATAATGCTCGTAAATAAGTATAACACAGCACTATTTAAAACAATAATAAATAATGCTAAAAGAACATATTTTGCTAATGATTTAAGAGGATTATCTTGACTTTTAAAAACATATTTTTTGTTGACAGTATAATTAACTGTAGCGCTTATTACTCGAGCAGCTACATTAGCTGTTACAACTCCAATAAGTTTGTATAGTAATATAAATAGGGTATAGTCGATAAAAGCTGCTAGTAAAGAAGAACCCATAAATTTAAAAATGCTTTTGTAAATTAATATTGAATCCCTTATTACTTTATAATGAGATCCTTTATTATTGTTTTCATAAATGGTTTGAATAGGTACTTCGACAATTTTTATTTTATTTTTAACAACATCATAAAGCATATTCATTTCATATTCGTATCTATCGCCATTAACTTTTAATAAAATGTCAGTATATTTTAAAGATATAGCTCTAAGTCCTGTTTGGGTATCGGATACATAAACTCCACTACTTATTTTAAATATAATTCTGGTTATAACATTGCCAATAATTGATCTAATAGGTACTTTGTTTTTAAATTTACGACAACCAATTACAAGGGCATCAGGGTTTTCTGCTAATTTTTCTCCCAATCTAATTATATCAGCTACAGCATGTTGTCCATCAGCATCAGCAAATATAACTCCCAGGTCTTTATATTTATTTTTTTTAATATATTTTAAAGCAGTTCTTAAAGCTTTACCTTTGCCTTTATTAGTTTTATGAGTAAGAATGGTAGCTTGTTTTTTTAAATTATTAAAATCATAATTATTATTACTACCATCATCAACAACTATGATTTTATATTTGGTTTTTTCTTTTAATTCATTAACTAATTTAGTTAAATGATTATCAGGGTTTAGAGCGGGTATTACAACTATCATATTTTATTCTCCTAATTACTACAATTTAAATCGGCATAATTTTTAATAACACTATTTTCATCTTCTTCTAAAGCTAAATTACACCACTCATCGCTAAAGTTTTTAAATGACCAGATATCACTACAAGTGCCATTTTCATATTTAGAAAACAAATGTTTTTTTGATACTTGGTCTTGTTTAACACAATAATAATAACTTTCGTCACTTGTCATAGCTTCCCAAGTATATATATCATCACCTTTATCTACTAAATCAAAGAAGATAGCAATGTTGACTATTTCGTTTTGATAGTTAAAAGAACTATTTTCTTTTTCTGTAAAGAAACTTTTTTCTAATTCATTTACTAAAAATAAAGCATTATTTAGTTCCTCATCAGTAGTCCAAGTATTAATTTTTTCGATACTATAAAAACTATTAATAGTTTGATAATCTTTAACACTTATTTTTATGTTATAGGGATTAGTATAATATCCATCTGTAAAACTAATAGCTTTTGTACACTCTGGATCACTATCATTATATCCACCAATAATAAAGTCTTCATCATCATCACTGTTTTTATAATCACATACCCAAACTTTGTAAAACAAAGCTTTATAAACTGTAAATTGTTTTTCTTCATTTCTTTCTTTTAAAGAAATGATTGGTACTTTATTATGTTTTGTTACTCTAATATAATCAATAAAATAAAAACCACTAAATAATATTAAAATACCCAAAATTATTAAAATCGTTTTTTTCATTTTACCTCTTCCTATCATATCTATAATTATAACATAGGAAAATAATTTACAGTGTAAAATAAATAGATTAGGTTAAAAAAGTATTTGAAATATGCTATACTTATAACTGATAAGAAGTGATATAGTTGAAGAAAATTAAAGCTAAAAAAATTAATTTTAAAGACTTTAATATAAAAAAAGCTATAAAATTTATATTAAAGAAAATAAAAGGCTATTTATTAACTAATAAATTATTTTTGTCATATGCTATATTATCCATAATTAGTTGCACTTTACTTAGAGCTTTTACAATAGGTGATGCTCTTTCATATAAACCATTTGTAGTTGATTTATCCTTAATATTAATAATAGGATCTATGGGGTATTTAATTAAACCTAAAAAACAATTTGTTTATTTTGCTACCTGGCTAATTATATTTACTTTTGTTAATATCGCTAATGGTATTTATTATACTTTCTATTTTTCTTTTGCTACCTTTGGTTTACTATCATCTTTAGGACAGGCCGGGGAGGTAACAGGGGCTGTTTTAGCGAAACTAGATATTACTCATTTTATTTATTTAATAATGCCTGTTATTTTCTTTATAATAAATGGTCGTTTAAAACATAAAAAATATTTTGAAGCTGTAACTAAAACTGAGAAAAGCAAAAAAATGATGGCTTCAACTTTGATAGCCGGCGGAGCTTTACTAATACTACCTTGGTTTCTTTCACCAAATGGTTTAGGGGCTTTATCTAAACAATGGAATAGAGAATATATAGTAGAAAGATTTGGTATTATTTTATATCAAAGTAACGATTTAGTTCAAAGTTTAACTCCGAAAATAAATCAGTTATTTGGTTATGATGAAGCTGCTCGTAATTTTAGAGAATATTATAGTACTAAAGAAAAAGTTACAACTAATAATGAATATACTGGGGTATTTAAAGATAAAAATATTATATTTATCCATATGGAAAGTATTCAAAATTTTACTTTAGATATGGAAGTTAATGGTAAAGAAATAACTCCTAATCTAAACAAATTAAAAGAAGAGAGTATTTATTTTGATCATTTCTATCCGCAAATTAGTGTTGGCACTAGTTCCGATACAGAATTTACTCTACTTACTTCTTTAATGCCAGCTTTATCAGGTACGGTGTTTGTTAGTTATACTAATACTTATTATGAAACAATACCTAAAATATTAAAAGAAGAAGGCTATTATACTTTTAGTATGCACGCTAATAAAGCTAGTATGTGGAATAGAGCAGTAGCTCACGAAAGTTTAGGTTATGATACTTTTTATTCTCAAAGATATTTTAATATTCCGGATTCTACTGATGATCCAGAATGGATAGGGTTAGGGCTTAGTGACAAAGAATTTTTTAAGCAAAGTGAAGCTATATTAGAAAATATCGAAACCAACTATGATAAATATATGGGGACTATGATTACTCTATCTAACCATACTCCTTGGGATGATACAGAAAAATATGGTGATTTTGATTTAACTGCTTATGTAGAAAGATATAATGAAAAAACTGGCGAAACTGAATTGATTGCAGATACTTACTTAGAAGATAGTAAAATGGGTAATTACTTAAAAGGGACTCATTATACCGATGAAGCTTTAGGAGAATTTGTTAATTATGTAAAATCATCTGATTATTTTGATAACACGGTATTTATTTTCTATGGTGATCATGAAGCTAGATTATCTAAAAAAGAATTTAATAACCTATATAATTATAATGTAGAAACAGGAGAGCTTTTAAGTGAAGATGATCCAAACTATTATGATTATGATTATTATCTTCAACAATTAAACAAAAATACACCATTAATAATCTGGACTAAAGATGAAAAGTATACTGGCGCTTATAGTTATTATATGGGTATGATAGATATAATGCCAACGCTAGCTAATATGATGGGCTTTAGTTATGAATATGGCTTAGGCAATGATATTTTCACTATTAAAGATGATAATACTATTGTATTTCCTAATGGTAACTTTCTAACTAGTGAAGTATATTATAATAATACTAAAGAAGAATATAAAGTTTTAAAAGATGCTATTATAGATGAAGATTATATTAATGAAAAGAAAGCTTATACAGAAGAGATATTAAATTTATCTAATAATATTATTGTTCATGATTTAATTAGAAAAGAAGCAACTAATTTAAATAAAGTAATGGAGGAAAATAATGAAGAATAAGAAGTGGGTTCTATTTATAATTGGGGTATTAATAATATTAAATGTAGGTTTCTTTGTTTATCAAATGTTTCTAAAAAATGCTAACAATGAAATAAATGAAACAAAAATATTAGATACAATTGAAAATTACGATTATAGTTTAGAAGATCGTGATAGTAATTTATATAAAGAGGAATTTAATAATTTAAAACAGAATTTAGCAGGTGATGAAATAAATTATGATGAATATGCTGAGAGTGTTGCTAAACTGTATATTATTGATTTATATACTTTAAATAATAAACTAAATAAATATGATGTTGGTGGTAAAGAGTTTATTTATAGTAAGGCTTTAGATAACTATATTTTAAAAGTGGAAGATACTTTATATAAATATATAGAAGATAACACTTATGATCAAAGAGATCAAGAATTACCTACTGTAAAAAGTATTGAAGTAACTAATGATGATGTTTCAACCTATATAATAGATGATACTACTTATGATTCATATGAAATAACTCTTAATTGGGAATATGAAACAGATAATGAATATGATACTAGTGCAATAGTAACTATAATAAAAGTTGATAATAAGCTAGTTATAGTAGAAGAAAATAGAGTGGAATAACAAATAAAACTTTGAGAGACACAAAATAAATTTTTGAAAACGATAAAAAAGAATTTATTTCAAATAAATTCTTTTTTAGATTTAGAAACATACAACAATATTATTAGCGATGATTTATAAATTGCGAAACTTTATTTAGAGAGTCTGTTGTTCTTTTTATGATACTTTCTTCTGTATTAGGATAATTTATGTTAAATGTTAATAGTTCAATATTGGCTTCGTTTAATATTTTTTTTACTTTGTAATCGCGATATTTCCTATTATTTGTATTATGAGATTCACCATTTATTTCAATTGCCAAAAGAATATTAAAGTCTTGATCAAATATGCAAAAATCTAAAATTCTGTTTAATTCTTGATGAAATGTATACTTTGAATTATAATATTTTTTCTTAATAATTGATTCTAAACTTACTTGAGGTAAAACTATGTATTTTGAATCTAGTTTTTTAAAGCATTTATAGAAAAACAATTCATCGTTATTTAAAAATTTTTTCTTAATGTAATAATATTTTTTTTCTTCACTAGAATTAATATTTTTTTTCGATGTTAAAATTTTTAAAATAATAGCTATGATAATTAAAACTATAATGGCTACAAAAAATATATATTTCAATTTCATCACCTCTAAATTATTTTTTTATTATACCTATAGTTACAGAAGTTATATTATTTAACAAATAAGTTTCTTTGATACTTTGACTTACAACAGTACCATCATCTTTAGTTTCATCAAACAAATCATTTCCTATTTCTATATTAGTATAAGTAACGGTAATATTATTTTGGGCAGCCCAACTATCAACATATTCTTTAGTTTTACCAATTAACTTAGGCATAGTATTTTCTAATGTAACACCACCAGCATATGTTTTACCAACAACTTTTTTTTCGTATATTTCATTAGCAGAAAAATCAAAGGTTGTAACCATATCAGGATCTTCTAATTCTAAGTTATACTTCATTAAATTAACTATTTCTTCTAAACTTTTAGGATAATATAATTCCATAGAACTAGAATTTATATATTGGTTTTTAGTAATTAGATATGTTCTTTCAATATTAATAAAATCGGTGGTATCATTTAGAGATTTAGCTACTATTTCTTTAGCTACTTCATAGAAAGATAATATTTGATTGGTAGTCATATTAGTATCAATATTTTGACTTATAGCGTCGAGTATTTCATAGAATTCGTTAACTGAATCAATATTTTTAATACTTTTAGCAATACCTGTAACAACTAGTTGTTGATTTTGGCCTCTTGTAAAGTCATTTCGATATAAGCAATTAGTGTTCCATTTAGAAGCACAATTGCTTGGCCAGCAATGCCTATTTCGAGATAAAGCTAAAGCTTGTTCGCCATCTAAATGTTGAATTCCTTCTTCAACATATATAGTACTAGCTCCCCAATCTCGATTACTATCTTGTTCACAGAAGCTATAAGGAACATCAACGTCAATACCGCCTAAAGCATCAACTAAAGATACAACGCCTTTAAAGTTTATTTTGACATAGTAATCAATATTAATGTCAATTAGATTTTCAATTGTATCAATAATACATGAAGAGCCATAGTAAGCTGAAGTATTTATTTTGTTTTTAACATTATTACGACAAGCGATTGGGACATAAGTATCTCTAGGAATACTAAACATTGTAGCATTTAAAGTGTTAGGATTAAAGGTAATTACCATTAGAGTATCGCCATTAAAAGATTGATTAGCATTTAATACTTCACTAGTACTATCAACACCAATTAAAAGGATTGTAAAAGGTTCATTTAAAGTTTTATTAGATGAAGATACTTCTTCTTTTTCTCTTTCTTCAGAGTAAGTATAAACAATTTTGGTATCACTTTCTAAACTGGTTAAAGTATCATCGCTTTCAAACATTATTAAATAATTACTTGATATTAAAACTCCATCAATTTTGCCATCTAATAGGTCAGTTAACATTTCGATATAATCATCATAATAAGTTATTTCGGTATTTTCTAAATCATTTTCTTTAATTAACTTTTGAGCTAGGATATAACCTTCAATATCATCTTCATCATCAATCATACTTATAATAGTAGAATTGTTATTTTTAATGCTAGTATTTTCTAAGGTAACTAAGCTTGTAGAGTAGGTTACTAATTCTTTATTGATACCTTCTATTTTATTAACAGTTTTATCTATGTAGTAAGCTCCTATAGAAAATATAGGAACAAATATTAACATAATTATGGAAATGATTGTAAATGTTTTTTTCTTTTTGGCTACCACACATATAAATCCCCAAACAAAATACATTGCTAAAAACAAACAAAAACAACTTAAAGCAAATATTCTAATATAAGTTTCAATACCTGTTAAAGATAAAATACTTTTGGTAAAGAAGATTAAACTTACTAAGTAAGCAGTTAATACAAATATGAAAATAAATAAATTTTTGTTTAGTTTTTTTCTTTTTTTCATATTGTAAACTCCTTTATCATTCTTTTTTAATTATAATATAAAAGATAAGTTAAAACAATTAGTAATATCCTATTTGACAAAAAATGTTAAGTAATGTTTTAAACTATATTATTTAATTCTCGTTATGGTATAATTATAATGAATAATTATGAGTAAAGAGGTGTAATATGAAAAAAATAACTAGTTTATTTTTAGTTCTAACTTTGCTTTTTTCAATGTTTTTTAATATTGCCCCTGTAAATGCTAGTGTAACTGCGAAAGTTATGGCTAATAATTTAAACTTTAGAAGTGGTCCTTCAACGGAAACTACTGCTATAACAACAATCCCTTATGGAACAATAATAAATATTTTAGATACTGTGCCAGTTAGTGGTTTGGGGTGTACAGCTGGTTGGTTAAGAGCTAGTTATAATAATGTGGCCGGTTATGTATGTGCTAAATATATTAGTTATTATACTGTAACTGAATTAGCTACGGAAAGAGATCCCGAAAATGATTATGAAATTTTATGGCAATCTTTAGGATTTCCTTCTAGTTATTGGGAAGGATTAACAGCTTTAAAAGTGGCTCATCCTAATTATGAATTTGAAGCAGTTGATACTGGCCTTGATTGGTCTACAGCAGTAAGAGAAGAAAGTGTTTTGGGAACCAGCTTAATTCAAGTGGTAGATTTAGAAAGTGATAAAGTTGCTTATATATCAACCGCTGGTGGTAGTTATGATTATGTTAATAATGAATATATTGTCAAAGAAGGATCTACTTGGTATGCAGCTGATAGCGAAGTAGTAGCTTATTATATGGATCCTAGAAACTTTTTAACCGAAACTAGAGTATTTATGTTTGAGGATTTACTTTATACAGGAGATTATCTAACTATTGATGCTATCAACAAAGTATTTACTAATTTTCCTAATTTAAGTCCTTATGCCGCCGACTTTTTACAAGCAGGGATTGATTCCGGTATTAATCCGGTTTATATAGCAACTTTAGTAAGACAAGAAATTGGCAGTGGAACTGCAGCTGTTTCAGGGGCAGAATTTACTTATCCAGAAGAAAACTTTATGTATCCAGAAGAAAGAGGCAATACTTATTCTGGTTATTATAATTTCTTTAATTATGGAGCTGGAACTGATGTAAAACCTATTTATAATGCTTTAATATATGCTAAAAATAGTGATTGGAATACTCCTTTAATAGCTATTACAGCCGGATCTAATATTATCGGGCAATATTATATTAAAAGTGGACAAAACACCTCTTATTTTAAGAAGTTTAATGTTCAGCCAGGAGCTACTAGTAGTACTTATTCTCATCAATATATGACTAATATTCAAGCTCCTTATAGTGAAGCTTCAACTAGTTATGCTTCTTATGAAAGTGTAGGTTTATTAGCAGCTGATTCTACTACGACCTTTAAATTTTTAATTCCAGTTTATAGCGATATGCCAGTTAGTACATCACTACCTACTGAAGTTCATTTTATTCAAGACTATGGTAATACCACGGTAGATGATTTACTGACCAATACAACTATTAAAAATAGCGGAGAATTCCTAAGTGGATTTAGTTTTGGTACTAAAGCTGAAGATTTAATAGCTGAAGTTAATGCTGTTAGTAGTTTAGCAGTTGTAACTGTAACTGATATAAATGGTAATTTAAAAACCACCGGAAGCTTAGTAACTGGTGATAGAGTAGATATTACTTTTGATGAAGAAAGCCAGGAGTATACCGTTATTTTATATGGTGATAGTTCCGGTGATGGTCAAGTAACAATTATGGATTTATTAAAAATCCAAAAACATATAATAGGGTCTGCTACTTTAATTGATCCTTATTTAACAGCAGCTGATACTGACCAAGATGGAGTAATTAATATAGTTGATTTATTAAGAGAACAAAAACATATATTGGGTCAAGTTAAAATAAGTGGATAGAGGGATAATATGAAAAAAGTATTTAAAATTTTTAGTTTATTGATGGTAACGTTGTTAACTAGTTTAACAGTTTATACTAATGCTAATGCCGCGACAGCTACGATTAGTGTTTTGTCATCAAGTAGTCAGGTTTTAGTAGGTAAGACTTTTAAAATAACAGTTAAAATATCTTCTACGGTACCTTTAGGGTCTTGGGATTATACTTTAAATTATGATTCTTCTTTAGCTAGTTTGGTAAAAAGTGATGTCCCTTTAAGATATGCTGCTTATGGAGATGGGGTATTAAAAACTAAAAGTTATACTTATACTTTTAAAGCTTTAAAAAGTGGTAAAGCTAAATTTTATGTTAGTAATACAGCTGTAATTGACTGGGACTTTGGAGTTATGAGTGTTACTAATGGATCTAGGACAGTTACCTTTATAACTCAAGCTCAGTTAGAAGCTTCTTATAGTAAAAATAATGATTTAAAAGCTTTAGAAGTAGAAGGATATGATTTAGTACCAGAATTTTCTTCTGACGTAACAACTTATGATGTTAGTCTATCTTCCGAAATAACCAGTATAACTATCGACGCTACTAGAGATGATAAGACAGCTACAGTAACTGGTACTGGAGAATTTCCTGTTAGTGAAGGATTAAACGTATTCACAATAGATGTTAAAGCTCAAAATGGAGATGTGAAAACCTATACTTTAAATGTTAATGTCGAAGATAAAAATCCTATTAATGTAACTTATAATGATCTAAATTATACAGTAGTAAAAAGAAAAGACTTATTACCAATCCCAACTACTTTTGCTGAAACAATTATTACTATAAATGAATTAGAAATACCAGGTTTTTATAGTGAAGCTTTAGATTATACTTTAGTAGGTTTAAAAAATCCTGATGGAGAAGTTAGTTTATTTATTTATAATGCTGATACTAATGAATATACTCCATACTATGAAGTAACTTTAAATAACATTGTTTTCACTCCTTTAACAACTACTAAAGAAATAGAAGATTATGAAAAAACAACCATTTTAATAAATAGCGTTGAAGTAGAAGCTTATAAATTAACTGATACTTCTGATTATTCTATAGTATATGGTAGGAATGTGGAAACTGGTAATACCGGATTTTATCTATATGATAAAGAAGAGAATACTTTACAAAGATATGATAATGAACAAGTTATATTATTAAAAGAAGATATAAAAGACTATATGTTAATAATCTTAATATTTGGTTCAGGACTTGGTTTATCTATTATCTATATAATATATAGTTTAATTAAAAAAAGTAAAAAACATTCTAAAAAAGAAGAACCAGAAATAAAAGAAACTAAAAAAAAGAATTCTAAAAAAGAGCAAAAAGATTAAAAAAAGTATTATAATATTTCTTGAGGAGTAACTATGAGATTAGAAGTTAATTTATTAAATATATTATTGATAGTAGGAACAACTTTTTTAATAAGTTATCTATTTATGTTTATAAATAAACCATTATCAAGATATTTAGGAGCTATTGATATACCTAATGAAAAAAGAAGGATTCATAAAGTACCAACTCCAAGAATGGGCGCTTTAGGTATTTATATTAGTTTTTTAATAGGTTATATGATATTTGGTGTACCTAGTGTTCAAATGAATTCTATTTTAATAGCTAGTTTCTTTTTAATAGTTACGGGGATGCTTGATGATATAAAACCAATTCCTAATAAATATAAATTAATTATTCAAGTAATAGCGGCTTTAATAACGATGTTTTATGGCGGATTTTTACTAAAAGAAATAGATGCTTTTGGCATTAATATTCATTTTGGTTGGTTTAGTTACCTTATAACATTATTTTTTATAGTAGGAGCTATAAATTGTATAAACTTTATTGATGGTATGGATGGCTTAGCTGGTGGTATATGTGCTATTTACTTTTTAACAGTTGGCATAATTGCTACTATTACTGGTCATTTTAATGGCTTAGATGTTTTGTTGTGTTTTGTTACGCTAGGAGCTACTTTAGGTTATCTAAAGCATAATTTTCATCCCGCTAAGATATTTATGGGTGATGGCGGGTCGATGTTTTTAGGCTATATTATAGCTGTAATAGCTTTAATAGGCTATAAAAATGTTACTTTTGGTTCTTTATTAGTGCCGATTGCTTTATTAGCTATTCCTATCTTAGATACTTTATTAGCTATTATTAGAAGACTTATTAAACATAAAAGTCCTATGACTCCTGATAAAGGTCATTTACACTTCCAAATATATAAATATAACAACTCCGAAGTTAAAACCGTTTTAATTATCTATGCGGTTGACTTGCTATTTGCGGCTATTACCATATTTTATGTCTTAGACGATAGTAGAATAGCTATTCCTATTTATGCCGTATTATTTATCCTATTTATTTTTCTTATTGTTAAAACCAATATTTTATTAAGTCCCAAAATGAAAAGAAGAGTTATAAAAAGATTATTTCCTAGATATTATAATAGAAAAATAAAAAGTACTAAAAATAAAAATTAGTACTTTTTTTAATTTTGACTTTCCTTTATATA
This sequence comes from Bacilli bacterium, assembly GCA_035379765.1. Taxonomy (GTDB): domain Bacteria; phylum Bacillota_I; class Bacilli_A; order RF39; family UBA660; genus DAOSVX01. The sequence goes on from DAOSVX010000009.1 coordinate 11,733, forward strand.
AACTATATAATTAAAAGGAAAGTAGATGGTAAATATGAAAATAGTTGATGGTAATAAAGCTTGTGCTGATACTGCTTATTTATTAAGTGAGGTGTGTCCAATATATCCTATTACACCAGCTAGTCCTATGTCTTCTGAAATAGACAAATTAATAGCTAAAGGAGAACTAAATCTTTTTCATAAAAAAGTAAAACTAGTGGAAATGCAAAGTGAAGCTGGAGCTGTAGCAACTATGCATGGAGCTTTACTTTCTGGGTCATTAGCTACTACTTTTACAGCTAGCCAAGGGCTTTTATTAATGTTACCAAATATGTATAAAATAGCGGGCGAAATGCTTCCCGGAGTTATACATGTAGCCAGTAGAACAGTTGCTACTCATGCTTTAAGTATCTTTGGTGATCATTCCGATATTTATGCGGCTCGTAATACCGGATTTTGTATGATATCTTCGGCTTCTGTAGAAGATGCTCAAAACTTAGCTTTAGTAAGTCATCTAGCAGCTATCAAAGGGAGTTTACCTTTCTTACATTTTTTTGATGGCTTTCGTACTAGTCATGAATTAAATAGTATAAAAAAATTAAATTTAAATACGATTGAAAATATGATACCAGAGGAAGAATTAAATAATTTTCGCGAAAGAATGTTATTTGGTCCTAAAAAGATTCAAAAAGGAATGGCTCAAAATGAAGATGTTTTCTTTCAAATGAGTGAAGCTAGGAATAATAGTTATATGGCTATACCAGATATTGTTAATGATTATATGCAAAAAGTTAATCAAATGATGGGTACTAGTTATAAACCATTTACTTATTATGGAGATCCTTATGCTACTAGGTTAATAATAGCTATGGGTAGTGTTACTGATACCATTAAATTAACAGTTAATAAACTAAATGAAAAAGGAGCTAAAGTAGGTGTTGTAACGGTTCATTTATATCGTCCTTTTAGTTCTAAATATTTAAAAGCAGTTATTCCTTCTTCCGTAAAAAGCATCGCTGTTTTAGATAGAGCTAAAGATGCTACTTTAGGTGGTGAGCCCCTTTATTTAGATGTTTTAAATGCTTTAAATAATAAACATTATGATATAGTTGGTGGTAGATATGGTTTAGCTAGTAAAAATACTACTCCGCAAATGATTAAAAGTGTTTATGATATGCTAGATACCGAATTAAAAAATAATTTTACCATTGGGATAGAAGATGATGTAACTCATTTAAGTTTACCAATTGATAATACTTTTAATATTGATCTAGCTTTAGAAGAATTAAATATCTATGGGTTTGGATCAGATGGTATGGTATCAGCTTCTAAAGATATTTTAAAAGTCTTAGGGGAAGAACAAGGTTATTTTGTTCAAGGTTATTTTAAATATGATTCTAAAAAGAGTAATGGTATTACCATTAGTAATTTAAGATATGGTAAAAGACAGATAAAAGCTCCATTTTATAACAATAATCCTAAGTTAGTAGTTATTACTAAAGATGAATATTTACGTAAATTAGATATGTTTAAAGGAATTAAAGAATATGGAACAGTTATTTTAAATACCCCTTTAAATGAAACAGAAATTTTTAATAAAATGAAAAGTAAAGATCTTTTATTACTGCAAAAAAATAATATCAAGTTTTATTATATAAATGCTTCTAAATTAGCTTTAGAAGCAGGTATTAAAGGCAAAATAAATAAAATAATGGAAACTATTATATTAAAATATTTAAATATACCTGATTATGAAGAAGTAGTTATTGAAGGTATTAAAAAAGTCTTTAAAACTAAAGGAGAAGATGTTATTAATACTAATATTAAAGCTATTCAAAGTATTAATGATAACTTAAAAATATTAGATTTAACTAAAGCTTCTTCTAAAAAAGAAGAAGAGGAACCAAAAGATATTGTTTCGATTATTAATGATATGAAGGGAGACGAGTTAAAAGTATCTGAAGTATATCAATTAAGAGATGGATCATTTCCTTGTGCAACAAGTAAATATGAAAAAAGAAATACGGCTTTAGAAGTACCTAAATGGAATAAAGAAAATTGTATTCAATGTGGTTTATGTTCACTAGTTTGTCCTCATGCGGTTATCAGACCATTTATAGTCGGAAAGGAAGATAAATATGCCAAAGAGGGCATTAAAGTTTTAGGTAATCTTAATGATAAATTTATCATTGCAGTTAGTGAAAAAGACTGTACAGGATGTGGACTATGTATTAACGTTTGCCCTGGTAAAGGTGGCAATAAAGCCTTAAGTTTTGGCCATAAAGATGAGGAAAAACAAAAGATCGCTGATGATTTATTCAATAATTATGAAAACAAAAATATTGACAACAAGTTCACAATTAAAGGTAGTCAGTTAGCTAAACCATTATTTGAATTTAGTGGAGCTTGTGCTGGTTGTGGAGAAACCCCATATATTAAATTATTAACGCAATTATTTGGTAAAAAATTAGTGATTGCGAATGCTACTGGTTGTTCAAGTATATATGGTGGTAGTGTGCCATCAACTCCATATTTAATTCCTTGGGCTAATAGTTTATTTGAAGATAATGCCGAATTTGGTTTAGGTATTTTACTTGGTTATGAAGCTCAAAGAGATAAAGCCAAAGAATTAATTAAAGAGACGATGGATTCATTCGATCTAAGTACTAAAAAGCTCTTAGAAGAATGGTTAGAAAATCCTGATGATTATACTAAAACTAAATTAGTTAAAGAAGAATTACGTAAACAAAACTTACCAAAAGAACTAAGTGAAGTACTAGAGTATATATCTGCTAAGAGTATCTGGGCTATTGGTGGAGATGGTTGGGCTTATGATATTGGTTATGGTGGTATAGATCATGTTTTAGCATCTAACGCTGATATCAATATCTTAGTACTAGATACCGAAGTCTATTCTAATACTGGTGGTCAAGCCAGCAAATCAAGTCATTTAGGTCAAGTGTGTGAATTTGCTGATTTAGGTAAAACCACTGCTAAGAAAGACTTATTTAGAAAAGCGATTACCTATCCAAATGTCTATGCTGCTACAGTTAGTTTAGGAGCTAATCCAATGCAAACTATAAAGGCTTTTAAAGAAGCTGAAGAACATAAAGGACCATCTATTATCATTGCTTATGCCCCTTGTATTGAACATGGTATTAAATGTGGTTTAACTTGTGGTAATGATGAACAAAAGAAACTAGTTAATTGTGGTTACTTAAACTTAATGAGATACAATAATGGTATATTAACACTTGATTCTAAAGAACCAGATTTTACTAAATATGCAGAATGTCTAAATAATGAAGTAAGATATAGTTCCTTAAAAATAAAAAATCCTTCTTTATATGAAGAATTAACTAAAGAACAAATCGAAGAAGCTAAAAAAAGATATAACTATTATTTAGAACTAAGTAAAAAAGAGTAAAAAAAGAGAGGTTACTTTTACAAGTAACCTCAAAGAATAAAAAGGGGTTGGCTAGTGTGATACTAGCACCAATTCGCCTAAAAGTGAATTGGTAAGTCTATATACTAAGGGAAAAATATTTATTTGTCAAGGGGAAGTTATGGAACTAAATGAAGTAAAAGGAATAGGTCCTAAAACCATTAATATTTTAAGTAAAATAGGGATTAATAATACCTATGATTTATTAACTTATTATCCATATCGATATAAGATTTTTAATATAACTAATATTGATGAAGTAACCAATGAAGAGATAGTAGTAAGAGGAATAGTTAATTCTATTCCCAAAGTAAGTTATATTAAAAGAAACTTTAATAGATTATCTTTTACAGCTATTATAAATAATAAATTAATTAAAGTAGTTATCTTTAATAGAGCTTTTTTAAAAAATAATTTAACTTTAAATAAAGAAATAAATTTAATAGGTAAATATAATAAATTAACTAATACTTTTACAGCAGCTAATATTACCTTTGATATGTTTGATGGTTATAAAATAGAACCAGTTTATCACTTAGTAGATGGTCTTAAAAATAAGATTATTATTAATACTATAAATTATTTATTAGATAAAAATATTCCTATAGATGATTATATACCAGCATATCTTAATACTGAGTATAAATTTATTGATAAAAATAAAGCTTTAAAATATCTTCATAATCCAAGTAATTTAGATGAAGTTAAAAAAGCGAAGTTAAAATTAATCTATGAAGAATTATTTATTTTTATGTTTAAAATTAACTATTTAAAACATAAAAACTTAATTAGTTCCAAAGTGATTATTAAAAAAATAGATGAAATAAAAATAAATAATTTAATAAATAATTTACCATTTCAACTAACAAACGATCAATTAAAAGCCATAGATGATCTTAAAAATGATTTTAAGAGTGAAAAACGCATGAATAGACTATTACTAGGTGATGTTGGTAGTGGTAAAACAGTAGTTGCTATAATAGCTAGTTATATTAACTATTTAAATGGCTTTGAGACATCTTTAATGGCGCCTACAGAGATTCTAGCTACTCAACATTATTATAGTATTAAAAAGACTTTAAAAGATACTCCTATGGTCATAGAATTACTTACTGGTAGTATGACTAAAAAAGAACAAAACAATATTAAAGAAAGACTAGCTAAAGGTGAAATAGATTTACTTATTGGTACTCATGCGATTATTTCTAAAGATGTTAAATTTAAAAAATTAGGATTAGTTATTACTGATGAACAACACCGTTTTGGAGTTAACCAAAGATATAATTTACAAGATAAAGGCGAACTGCCAGATATTATCTATATGAGTGCAACTCCTATACCTAGAACATATGCTTTAACGCTTTATGGTGATATGGATATATCTATTATTAAAGAAAAACCTAAAGGGAGAAAAGATATTCTTACTTATGTTAAAAAAAGTAGTGAAATAAAAGATGTTTTAAATATGATGATTGATGAAATAAAAGCTAATCATCAAATCTATGTCGTAGCACCATTAATTGAAGAAAGTGAAACATTAGACTTAAGTGATATTAATAAATTAAAAGATAAATTTGATATCGCTTTTAATCATAAAATACCTATTGGTATTTTACATGGTAGACTTAAAAATAATGAAAAAGAAGCTATTATGAATAACTTTAAAAATAATATTATCAAAGTATTAATATCAACTACTGTTATTGAAGTTGGAATAGATGTTCCTAATGCTAATATGATGGTAATATTCAATGCTGAACGTTTTGGCTTAGCAACTCTTCATCAATTAAGAGGAAGAGTTGGTAGAGGAGATGTAGAAAGCAAATGTATACTTATAAGTGATAGTGATACTAAAAGACTTAAAGTCTTAGAAGAATCTAATGATGGATTTTATATTAGTGAAATGGACTTTAAAATGCGTGGTGAAGGAGACTTGTTTGGAGTAAGACAAAGTGGTGACATGACATTTAAAATAGCCAACTTAAAAAGAGACTTTAAAATATTACTTAAAACTAAAGAAGACTCAGAAGAGTTTATTAACAAAGAAAATTTAAATAATTATCCCTTGTATCAAGAAATAACTAATAACTTAGAATCACTTAACTAAATAAATTGACAAAAAACTTAATTCATTATATTATTTTAATAGCATGATAGTAAAGTGTCATGTGATGATCGCTTTCACGACAATAATAATGTGAAGGTAGATCGACCAAAACCCCCTGAAGGAGCCTTTGAGGCTCCACTTTTTTGGGAGAAAAATATCATACTCCAAAACTGCTGACACTAAATTAAGATAAATTATACTAATATATAATAAACTATGATATTAATATCGTCGGGTTCTATTGTTATGCTATAATTTAAGTAGGTGATAATATGAACTTAGTAAATAGCATAATAAATAATTTAGAAAAAAATTATGGCGCTTTAAAAATTAGTAAGAAATTTGAAAATTCTAATTGTAATGATGTTTATTTGTTAGAAAACACTTCCAAATATGTATTAAAAATAGCTAGTAATTCTAATAGAATTAATGAATTAAAAGAAGAATATGAAGTTTTAGAAACTATAAAGGATAAAATAGATGTACCAAAAGTATATAAATATTTTGATAATCAAGAATATTCATATATATTAATGGAATATATAGATGGAATTAGTTTAGATGTTTTATTAAAAGAAAATAAGAATCAAGGTAGTATTATGTTTGATTTAGGAAAGCTTTTAAAAAAGATAAATAGTATAGAAATTATTGAAAAAGAAACTGGAGAGTATTATTTAAATAAACAGTTAGAAAAAGCTGAAAGTAATCTTAAAGCTAATTTATTAGATGATGAAGAGTTTATAATAAATGGGAAAAAGTTAGACAAAGAAGAATTATTAATAGAATTAAAAACTAAAAAGCCAAATAATATTAACAGTAGTTTTCTTCATGGAGACTTTAGACCTAAAAATATTATTTTTAGTAATAATAAGTATTATATACTTGATTTTGGATTATCTCATATAGGAGATTGCTATTATGATATATCTATTTTCTTCTATTATTTAAATGAGATAGAAAGAAAAGAGTTTTTAAAAGGCTATGGAATTAATAATATTGATGAATATAAATTTCATTATTATGAAAACTTGTCAAAGTTTTTAAATGTATAATA
>DAOSVX010000010.1:0-17902 GCA_035379765.1 Bacilli bacterium
ATAATTGGTTTTATGATAAATATCACAAAATACTGGTAATGATGATTCGTGAAAAGGACTTATAAAAAACATCTTTAAACCACCATCAATACCTAAATAATAAGTTGATACATCTATTGTTAGAGCTACTAAAACACAGGCTATAAAAACCATCATCCCGGGGAAAAAGTCTTTTAAACTATATTTTGTTTTATTATTTATTAAAAGTAAGAAACCAATAAAAACCATTGATCCGTGATGAATCATAGTTTGAATATTAATGCCTATTGTTCCAATAAAAACGGTAGATGGATATAACATAACAGCTATACCAGCTATCAAACCATAAGTGGCTAAAAAAGTATAAGTTGCTTTTTTTATTTTAGGATTTTTAGTTAAAGCAGCTATTAAAGCTACATACATTGGAGTAGAACAAAACTGAAAAGGGAAAGCATACCACTGAAAGTGCTACCAAGTATGAAAAGAATCGTAGTTAAATGAAAAGTTTATTTGTTTGTATACTTCAAATAACAAACAAACTATGGAATATATTAGCAATATATATTTTATGTTTTTATTACTTAAATTATGGTATTTAAACTTTATTAATAATATACTTCCTACCAAGATAATTAAAAACATTATATGAAACCATCCATACATTTCAGGTCTTATCATTTTATTATCTAAAAACATTAAAAACTTTTCCATTTCTCACTCCTGCTTTTTTCTATTTAATAATATCACTACCATTATGTTTTATAAAGCTTATTTGAATTGCCAAAAACAGAAAAAAGTTATAAAATGGGTTTAGAGGTGTAAAATGAAAAAATATCTAAAATGGATTATTATTTTAATAATTTTATTAATGATTGTTTTTATACCCATTTTGTCAAATAAAGATGCTATTTATAAGGATATAAATTATGCTAAATTTGAAGAACTTTTAAAGAACGATAATTTTACTTTTCTTTATATTGGATCTCCAACTTGTGGTAATTGTGTTATTGTAAAACCTTATTTAAAAGAGTTAAAAGAAAAATATAGTATTGATATATATTATTTAAATATCTCTAATTTGTCTAGTAACCAGATTAATAAAATAGAAGCTTTAGATGATAATCTTTCTAATTTTGGGACACCGGCTTTTATATTTGTAAAAGATAAAAAAGTTATTGGTTCTCATATAGGAGCAACAGCCAATTATGAAGATTTAGAAGCTATATTTCTAACATATTATAATAAATAAAAAAAGGAGAACATTATGAAAACAGTTTATGATTATGTAGAAGATTTTAATAAGAAATACCCTGGCAGTGTTACTTGGTGGCGCAATAAGAAACATGCTGCGGTTATTCAACAACATTTAAATCCGGGAGAAAAAGTTGTTTTTGCTTTTGCTGCTCAAAAGAATGATAATCCTTTAGATTTTTTCTTTACGCATGTTTTTGCGTTAACAAATAAGAGGATATTGATAGGTCGAAAAAGAATTTTCTTTGGTTATTTTTTGACATCTGTTACGCCAGATTTGTTTAATGACTTGGAAGTTTGTCGCGGTTTATTTTGGGGGGCAGTAAGAATAGATACCGTAAAAGAGTTGATAATTTTTTCTGATATAAGTAAAAAAGGGTTAAATGCTATCGAAACTAATGTAAGTGAGTTTATGATTCATGAAAAGAAAAAATATGCTTTTCGTGGCAGAAATAATGGTGAATAAATTATGAAAAAGTTAGTACTCTTAATGGGTATTATTCTGTTTTCTTTTTCTCTTTTTATATACATTTTTTTTAAACCACGTAACTATACTTTAAATTATGAAATAAACGGCTATAAAGTAACAGAAGAATATAATTTAAAATACAAATTATATTATTTTAAAATTGAAAATGAAGTTTATACATATGACTTTGTAAAAGAATATAAATATAATATTAGTAGAAAGTTGATATCTAAAATAGATATAGATGATAATTGTGTAAAAGTTTATATTGAAAATGAAGATTTAACTTTATGTGCTTTTTCTGATGAAAATAATTACTATCAAGAATTATTAACAAATAATACCAATGAAAAAATAACAACTAAAAATAACATTGATGTTTATAATTATTTTAACAATACTTATATCGTTTGGAATTATCAAGGCATAGATGTTTTAAGTGAAAATGATTATAAAAACATTAAATTATTTAACACAGATATTTATAATAATAATTTAATGGGTCTGGTTAATAATTTTTTGGTTTTTCCTAATTATGAAGACGATTATGAATATCAAGAATTGATTGCTTTAAATATCAAAACTGGTAAAAAAACAATTATAAAATTGGCTGATGAAATAGCTAGTGATAGTTATATTTCAGGTGTTTATAAGAATAGTGTTTTTATAATTGATCGTAAAAACAAAAAAGAATATGAAGTAAATTTATTTTGGAAAAAAGTAAGAGAAATAGGGAATGAAAACAAAGATGGTAAAATTTATTATTTAAATGCCTTTAAAGAAGTAGGTATTGATGAAATCATTGATAATAATCTTTATTTTGAATATGATACCCCTTATCAATATGAAATAAAAGATAGTATTTTGTATTTGTCTTATTTAGATCACAGTATATTGACAAAAGTAGATGATTTTACTAATGGCCATATTATAAAAATAATAGATGATACTATATATTATTTAATAGATGATACTTTATATCTTTATAGTCCTTCTTTAGGAAGAGTGAAATTGTTACAAAACTTTGAATGGAATTTTAATTTTGAAAATAAGATATTTATCATAAATAATATATGATATAATTTTACTGGTGATTTAAATGAAATTAAATAATCATGGTTGGGGATTTAAAGCAATGTTGTTTTATCTTGTAATATTAATTATTTTCTTGTTTATGGCGGCATTTTTAATAATAAGAATGTATCGTAAAATGGATCAAAATAATTTTAATATTTCGGAGTATTTTCCGGCTGGTGATAAAACTACTGAAACTAAGAAAGAAACTCTTTTATATAGTGATTTAGAGGTTAATATAAAAAATGCTACAGTTGTTTATATTAAAAATTACTATGATCAGGAATTAAGTAGCGAAAAAGTAGCTATAACTTTAGATATGTTAAAAGATAAAGGGGTTATTTTAGAATTAAACGATATCAAAGATAAAACTGCTTGTGATGGGTATGTTTTAGTAGCGATGAACAAAGATTTAAGTGTTTCTTATGATCCTTATATTAAATGTGCTAATTATACGACAAATGGTTATATAGAGGATTATAATTAATGAAAAAGATTGCAGTTGTTTGGGGAATAACTTTACTAGTTGTTTTTGGAGGATTAACTTTCTTTGGTTATAAATATCAAGCGATAAAAGATTATAAAAACTTAGAAAACAAAATGGAATATTATGCTGAAAAATATATTTTGGAATTAGATGATTTTAAATTAGATGAGAATGGCAGCTATCAAGTTACTCTTTTAGAGTTGAAAGACTTTCGTCCTAAAATAAATTTTACAGTTAACAATGATAGTTGTGACGGTTATGTAATTATTAAAAAGGGAATTTTTGGTTATAAATATAAAGCTATATTAGAATGTAAAAATTATTAAAAAAGACTTGACTTGTATTTAATAAATTGCTATATTATTTAGGTATTAATTTCAGGTTTCACTTAGGTGGAACCTAGTTTAAAACAAATTTTGATACACCGGGGTGTGTGAATATGGAAGGAGGACATTTATGCCTACAATTAATCAATTAGTAAAGAAAAACAGAAAAGACAAAGTTAGAAAAAGTAAAAGCCCAGTATTAAGTTTTGGTATCAATAGTATTAAAAGGAAACCAACTAATGCTAGCAATCCTCAAAAAAGAGGAGTTTGTGTAAGAGTTGGAACTAAGACACCTAAGAAACCTAACTCAGCTTTAAGAAAATATGCTCGTGTTCGTTTAAGTAACGGTAGAGAAATTGATGCTTATATACCAGGAGAAGGACATAATTTACAAGAACATAGTGTAGTATTAGTCCGTGGTGGTCGTGTTAAAGACCTAATTGGTGTTCGTTATCATATAGTTAGAGGAACATTAGATACTCAAGGCGTTCAAGATAGAAAAAAGGCTCGTAGTAAATACGGTTCAAAAAAGAAATAAAACTAATATAAGAAAGGATAATAATTATGCGTAAAAAAAGAGCAGAAGTAAGGGATGTTTTACCTGACCCAGTTTATAATTCTAAAGTTGTTACAAAGTTAATTAACCAAATTATGATTGGTGGTAAAAAGGGAACAGCTCAAAAAATACTTTATGATGCTTTTAAAATAATTGAAAAAGAAACAAAAAGAAATCCTCTAGATGTTTATAATGAAGCTTTAGAAAACATTAAACCAGCTTTGGAAGTAAAGTCTAGAAGAGTTGGAGCTTCTAACTATCAAGTGCCTATTGAGGTAAGAGAAGAAAGAAGCGGATCTTTAGCTTTACGTTGGTTGGTAAATTATGCCAAACTAAGAAGCGGAAAATCAATGTCAGAGAAACTAGCAAATGAAATAATGGATGCAGCTAAAGGAGTAGGTGGTGCTGTTAAAAAGCGCGAAGATACCCACAAAATGGCTGAAGCGAATAAGGCGTTTGCTCATTATAGGTGGTAATTATGGCTCGTGATGTAAGTTTAGATAAGGTTAGAAACATTGGAATAATGGCTCATATAGATGCTGGTAAAACAACATTTACAGAAAGAGTGTTATTTCATACTAACATAACCCATAAAATTGGGGAAACTCATGATGGTGAAAGTCAAATGGACTGGATGGATCAAGAAAAAGAAAGAGGTATTACAATTACTAGTGCTGCTACAACAGCTCATTGGAAAGGATATCGTTTTAATATTATTGATACTCCAGGACATGTCGATTTTACTATAGAAGTTCAAAGAAGTTTAAGAGTTTTAGACGGAGCGCTAACTGTTTTAGATGCTCAAAGAGGTGTAGAACCACAAACTGAAACTGTATGGCGTCAAGCTACCGAGTTTAAAGTTCCAAGATTAATATTTGCTAATAAAATGGATATTATTGGAGCAAACTATGCTTTTTGTCTTGAATCAATTAAGAAAAGATTAGGTGTTTTAGCTAAAGCCATAGCATGGCCTATTGGAGCTGAAGATAACTATTGTGGATTAATTGATATTATTGAAAGAAAAGCTTATAAATTTGATGGTGAGGCTCATGAAAACGCGGAAGAAATAGAAATACCTGCTGATTTAAAAGATTTAATAGAAGAAAAGAGAGCTGAATTAATCGAAGCAGTTGCTGATTTTGATGATGAACTTATGATGGCTTATTTAGAAGGTAATGAAGTAACTACTGAAATGATTAAAAAAGCGATCAGAAAAGGGACATTAGAAGTAAAGTTTTTCCCTGTTATGTGTGGCAGTGCTAAAAATAATATGGGTATTAAATTTGCTTTAGATGCTGCTATTGATTATTTACCAAGTCCAGCTGATGTAGAAGCTATTGTATGCGTAGATAAAAATGGTAACGAAGTTTTAAGACATCCTAGAGATGATGAAGAATTTACAGCTTTAGCATTTAAGATAATGACTGATCCATTTGTTGGTAAGTTAACTTTCTTTAGAGTTTATTCTGGAGTTTTAAAAAGTGGTTCATATATTTTAAATTCTACTAAAGGCGAAAAAGAAAGAATTGGCCGTATTTTGCAAATGCATGCTAATACCAGAAAAGAAATAGCTGAAGTATATGCTGGCGAAATAGCTGCTGCAGTAGGTTTAAAAGATACAACTACAGCTGATACTTTGTGTAGTGAAAAAAATCCTGTTATAATGAAAGGTATGGAATTCCCTGATCCAGTTATTGATTTAGCGATAGAACCAAAAAGTAAAAATGATCAAGATAAAATGGCTATTGCTTTACAAAAATTAGCAGAAGAGGATCCAACATTTAGACAAAGAACTGATCATGAAACAGGGCAAACTGTTATTAGTGGTATGGGAGAACTTCACTTAGAAGTTTTAGTTGAAAGAATGAAAAGAGAATTTGGTGTTGAATGTAATGTTGGTAAGCCTCAAGTTGCTTATCGCGAAACATTAACTCAAGTCGGAGAATGTGAAGGAAAATATATTAAACAATCTGGTGGTAGAGGCCAATATGGTCATGTTTGGATTAAATTTGAACCAAACCCAGATAAAGGATATGAATTTGTTGATAAAGTTGTTGGAGGAACAGTACCTCGTGAGTATATTCCTGTAACTGATAAAGGCTTGCAAGAAGCAATGGCTGGTGGTATCTTAGCTGGATATCCAATGGTTGATGTTAAAGCTACACTATATGATGGTAGTTATCATGATGTTGACTCATCAGAAATGGCTTTCAAAATAGCTGCATCTTTAGCTTTAAAAGAAGCTAAAAGCAAATGTAAACCAGTTTTACTTGAACCTATTATGAAAGTAGATGTAGTTACTCCCGAAGAATATATGGGTAATGTAATGGGAGATTTAACTAGTAGAAGGGGTAAACCTTTAGGACAAGAATCTCGTGGGAACGCTTTACAAATAAGTGTTATGATGCCACTTGCGGAAATGTTTGGTTTAGCTACTTCATTAAGAAGTAATACCCAAGGAAGAGGAACATTTACACCAACATTTGATCATTACGAAGAAGTTCCTAAAAATATCGCCGAAGAAATAATTAAGAAAAACGGCGTTAACTAAAAATAATACTTGAAAAATATTCAAGCATTAGATAAAATAATAATGTTAGAAAAAGGAGGAAATTATTATGGCAAGAAAGAAATTTGATCGTTCTAAACCACATCTAAACATTGGTACAATTGGTCACGTAGACCATGGTAAAACAACATTAACAGCTGCTATTTCAAAATATTTTTCTGATGATTTTCAATCATATGAAAAAATTGATAGCGCTCCCGAAGAAAAAGCTAGAGGTATTACTATTAATACAGCTCATGTAGAGTATGAGACTCCAAAACGTCATTATGCTCATGTAGACTGTCCAGGACATGCCGATTATATTAAAAATATGATTACTGGTGCTGCTCAAATGGATGGAGCTATCTTAGTAGTTTCAGCTGCTGATGGTCCTATGCCTCAAACAAGAGAACATATCTTGTTAGCAAGACAAGTAGGAGTTCCTAAAATTGTTGTTTACATGAATAAATGTGATCAAGTAGATGATCCAGAATTACTAGATTTAGTAGAAATGGAAATTCGCGAATTATTAGGAGAATATGGTTTTGATGCAGAATGTCCTATAATTAGGGGTTCAGCATTAAAAGCTCTTGAAGGTGATGAAAAAGCTGTTCAATCAATTAAAGACTTAATGGCTGCAGTTGATGATTACTTTGATGATCCAGTAAGAGAAATTGATAAACCATTCTTAATGAGTATTGAAGATGTATTTACTATTTCTGGACGTGGAACAGTTGTTACTGGCCGTGTTGAAAGAGGTAAATTAAATCTAAACGACGAAGTTGAAATTGTTGGATTACATCCTACAAAGAAAACAGTTGCTACTGGAATTGAAATGTTTAGAAAACAACTTGATTATGCCGAAGCAGGCGATAATGCTGGTGTATTATTACGTGGTATTAACCGTGAAGATGTTGAACGTGGTCAAGTACTTGCAAAACCAGGAAGTGTAACACCTCATACTAAGTTTAAAGCTAGTGTTTATGTTCTATCAAAAGAAGAAGGCGGACGTCATACTCCATTCTTCTCAAATTATAGACCACAATTCTACTTTAGAACTACTGATGTAACTGGTGTTATTGAATTACCTGAAGGTGTTGAAATGGTCATGCCAGGAGATAAAGTCGATATGACTGTCGAACTTATTGCTCCTATTGCTCTAGAAAACAATACTAAGTTCTCTATAAGAGAAGGCGGACGTACTGTTGGAGCCGGATCTGTTTCAGAAATTATAAAATAACAACTTTATAATAAGCAATGACTGAAAGAGTAAAGTTAATCAAATATGTAAGAGAGTTGTAAGATGAGTTTCATAGCGGTTACAACTATTAAATATTTTAATTATTAAAACGAGGCGTCGTTACACGCCTATTACGTATTGTGTTAGGTTTGATTCCTAACTTGCTTATTTATAAGTCTTATTTTGTTCAAAGAAACAACTTAATAGTTGTTTTTTTATGTTATAATTAATTAGGTGAAAATATGAAAAAAGCTTTAATAATATTGTTTACTGTTTTATTAATATGTGGCTGTAGTAAACAAAAAGAATTAGAAGAAAGATATTATGATTATGTTAAAGAAACTAATGAATGTGTCTATTTTAATGATCAGGAATATCCTTTTGATATTGATATCACTTTAGAAAAATTAAATGATAATTATTTAATTTATAGAGTATTTATAGATAATCCCAAAGAAAATTTATACGATATAGAAGCTTTAGTAACTCATAATTATGAAACTGATGATGTGTTTCCTAGTAGTGGTTTATATGAAGAACCACTTGATTTATTAATAAATGAAGATAGTGAAGATTATATAAAAGGAATAATTCTTAGTGGATATATAGAAACAACTACAAGTATAGAAGATATAAATATAACTTTTAAAGCTTTAATAAAAGCTAAAAGTAAGTTTGGTTATTATGAAGAGTTTTGCTATGAAAAAGATTTTTTAGAATAGTTTGTATGATATAATTTAAAAAGAATGAGTGGTATATATGAAGAAAAATTCATTTGTTGAAGGAACTATAATTGCTACTATAGCGATAGTTTTAGTAAAAACATTAGGAATGTTATACATAATTCCTTTTTATGCTACAGTTGGATCTAAGGGTAGCGCTTTATATGGGTATGCCTATAATATATATAATATATTTTTAGAAATAAGTGCTGCTGGGTTGCCTATAGCCATGAGTAAAATAATTAATGAATATAATACTCTAGGTATGAGCGAAGCTAAAGTAAGAGCTTTTAAAATAGGCAAAAAGCTAATAACTTACATTTCTTTATTTTGTTTTGTTATTTTATTTGTTTTTGCTAGAGAAATAGGGACATTAATACTTGGTAATTTAAGTGGTGGTAATACTATTGAGGATGTTGCTTTTGTTATTAGATGCGTTTCTTTTGCAGTCTTAATAATACCTTTTTTGAGTATTACTAAGGGTTATTTGCAAGGCCATAAATATATAGGGCCAACTTCAGTTAGTTTAATAATTGAACAAGTAATACGGATTGTAATTATTATATTAGGCAGCTATTTGGCTTTAAAAGTATTTGATTTAGGTTTAACTAACGCAGTTGGTGTAGCTGTTTTTGGAGCTTTTATAGGTGGAGTAGCAGCTTATTTATATATTGCTCATAAAATGCGCAAAAATAAAAAAGCATTAGGTTTTGTTAAGTACGAAAAAAAAGATGCTATAACCGATAAAGAAATATTAAAGAAAATAATTTATTATGCTGTCCCTTTTATTATTATAAACATTGCTGTTACTGTGTATAGTTTTACTAATATGGTTTTAATATTAAGAACTTTAAATTATTTAAATATTTATTCTGCTACTGAAGTAGAGTTTATTACTAATGCTATAACTACTTTAGGAACGAAATTAAATATGATTGTAGGAGCTTTAGCAACAGGATTAACAATTAGTTTGATACCAAATATAGTTTCTTCCTATGTAAAAAAGGATATGAAAGATGTGGAAAGAAAAATAAATAAAGCTTTCCAAATAGTTTTAGTTATTTCTATTCCGATGACGGTAGCTTTATCTATTATGGCTAAACCAGTATGGACAGCTTTCTATGGTGTAAGTACTTATGGACCAATAATATTTAGAGTAAGTATATTTACTGCTTTATTTGCTAATTTATATATGGTAAGTGGGTCTACATTACAAGGGTTAAATAAATTTAAAGCTGTTTATTTAAGTACTTTAATTGGTTTTTTTGTCAATGCTTTATTAGATGTACCTTTAATGTATGGCTTTTATAAACTAGGTTTATATCCTTTTTATGGAGCATTGTTATCAACTATAATAGGTTATTCTTTATCAGTTATAATAGGGTTAAAGTATTTGAAAAAAGTTCATGAAATAAATATCAAAGAAACAGTTAAAGTATTTATAAAAATATTAGTGCCAACCATAGCTATGGTATTAGTTTTGCTTTTGATAAAATATTTTGTTCCATATAATGTTGATAGTAGATTATCATCAGTATTATTTATCATTTTAAATACTTTAATTGGATCGGTAGTATATTTATTTATTGCTACTAAAATGGGCTTGATGAAAGAAATATTTGGTCAAAAAATGATTGCTAAAATAGTAAAAAAAGCTACTTTTGGCCTAATAAAATTAAAAGAGGATTAGTATGCGTATTAGAAATTTAAAAAATAAAGAGGAAATATTAAGTAATTGTCATTTTTTAATAAATAATCCAGAGGAATATGTTGGTAAATGGTTGAATTTATTTGCTAACAAAAATCCCATTCACATAGAAATAGGAATGGGGAAAGGATTATTTATAATAGAAATGGCGAAAGCAAATCCTAACATTAATTTTATTGGCATAGAAAAAAATGATTCTATAATTGCTAGAGCTATTACAAAACTAGATGAAGAATTACCAAATTTAAAGTATATAAGAACTGATGCAATTAATATAGATAAACTGTTTAAAAAAGAGATATCCTTGATATATCTAAATTTTAGTGATCCGTGGCCAAAATTAAAGCATTCTAAAAGAAGACTAACTGATAAATTATTTTTAGAAAAATATGATGAAGTTTTTAAAGATAAAAAAATTATAAAATTAAAAACTGATAATGATATATTGTTTTCTAGTAGTATAGTTAGTCTAAGTAATTATGGTTACATGTTTAAAGAGGTTACATTAGATTTAAAAAACAGTAATATAGAAAACATTAAAACTGAATATGAAATTAAGTTTATAGAAAAAGGTATAAAGATAAAGTATTTAGAAGCAATTAAATAAGTTTTTTGATATAATAATATATGAGATAAGGTGAATAGATGAAAAAACTATGGTTGGTAGTGTTAGTTTGCTTTCTTTTAGTAGGTTGTACAGAAATAAAAAATTTATCAATAGATGAAATAGTTGATAAAGTTGTTTCATCTAGCACCAAATTAACTAATCAATATCGAACTGGTTATAAATACTATGTTCCTAGAGGATTAAGAGTAGATGATAATGAAGAATATAATGAGGAATTAAGTAGTTCTAATTATAAATATTATCTATATATTGATGCTGTTAGTTATTACAATAAGGTAAATGAAGAATATAAAGTAAATACCAATGCTTATTATTCAAAAGAAATAAAATATAAAGATAATACAGGATATTTGGAAATAAATGTATATAATGATAAATATCTTGTTGAAATGATGTATAATTATGCTAAAATAGAAGTGATAGTAGATGAACCCGATATAAAAGAAGTGGTTTTGAATTCTATAACAATATTATCTTCTATCCAATATAATGATCAAATTATAAATAACTTAATGGGAGAAAACATTTTAGAATTTAGTGAAGTAGAAATAGATATATTTACGACTAAAAAAATAGACAGTAAGTATATTGAGTATGATGAAGAATATGGTACATCTGATGAAGAAATAGATGTTTCTGATGCAGGTTTGCTAGAATAAGGACGGTGCTAAGGTGAAGCTGTTTGAAAAAATAAAGAATATTTTATTTGATGAAGAAGAAGTTGAATTGCCAGTTATAAAAAAGGAAGAACCAACTAGAGAAGAACCAATAAAATTTAGAGAACCGGAAGAAGCTTTTAAAGAAGAAAAAAAGAGCAATGTCGAAGAAGAAATAAGCGAAAGAGAGCTATTTGAATCTAAACAAACATTTAATTTTCCTGCTTACTTAGAAGAGGATAAGCCTAAAGAAAAAGAAGAAGATTTAAGAAGAACCAGGAATTTAAATGTATTAGACTATGAGAGAAGCAAAAGAAAAGAAAAGAATAATATTTTAAAGAAACTTGATAAAGAAGAAATAAGTAAGCAATTTAAACCTACTCCGGTTATTTCTCCTGTTTATGGTGTTATTGAATTTTATAAAGACAATGAAGTAGAAATAACTAAAACAGTTACTAAGGTAAGTAAGCCTGTAGGAGCAATCGATATAGACGAAGTAAGAAGTCGTGCTTATGGGACTTTGGAAGATCAAATAGTTAGTACGTTAGAAAAACCAATAGCTGATTTTTATGATAAAAAAGAAGAGGAAATACCAGAAGAAAAACCAGTTGAAGAATTACTTATAAATGATTTGAGTGAAACTGAGCAAATAAGAAATGATGATATTGTTACCAGAAGTGAGAGAAATAGTAATCAAGATAAATTAGATTTACTAGATGAAATAGAAGAAGAACTAGATAAGGTAACTCCGGAAGAGAAAAAAGAGATACCAGTTGATGATACCATTGAAAGTGATTTATTTAAATTAATAGATTCTATGTATGAAAATAGAAAGGATGAAGAATAATGGAATATTTACAGATTATTTTACCAATAGTTATTTATTTGTTATTAATAGTTATATTGGTGATAGGAATTGTTATTGGTTTAAAATCTATAAAAACTATCAATAAAATTGAAAAAGTAGTAGATGATGTCAATGATAAAGTTGAGTCATTAAATGGATTTTTCCATGTTATTGATTTTACAACTGATAAAATAGTTGCTTTAACGGATACAATTGTTGATAAAATATCAATGTTTATTTCCAAAATATTTTTTAATAAAAGTAATAAAAAAAAGAATAAGGAGGATAAAAATGAGTAAAGGATTTGGTAAATTTGTTGCTGGAGCTGCTATAGGAGCTGGATTAGGTATTCTATTTGCACCTAAAAAAGGATCAGAAACTAGACAAGAACTAAAAGAAAAATTAGAAGAACTATTAGAAAAAGCTAAAGATATTGATTATAATGAAGCAAAGGCTAAAATTGAGGAAAAAATAGATGAACTAAAAAAAGAAGTTGCTGAGCTAGATAAAGAAAAAGTTTTGAAAATAGCCAAAAAGAAAAGTCGCGAAATAATCAAAAAAGCCAATGAATTAGTTGATTTAGCTGTTGAAAAAGGAACTCCAGTTGTTCAAAAAGTGGCCGAAGAGGCCAGAGCTAAAACAATTGAAGTTTTAGAAGACATAATCTTTAAGCTAGAAAAAAAAGAAGCAAAAACAACTAAAAAATAGTTGTTTTTATTTTAATATGTGTGTTAGAATATAGTTAATTAGTGATGAAGAAACTTACAATTTTGGAGCTAAATCGTAAATCGCGTTAAGATTATAAAGTGTATGAAATATTCATAAAATAAGGTGGTACCACGGAAATGTTCGTCCTTATATTAATGAATATTTTTTAATAGGAGGAAAAATATGAATTTGTACGATGAATTAGTTTGGCGAGGATTAATAAAAGACGTTAGTAATGAAAATCTAGCTAAGAAATTATTAAATGAAGAAAGTATAAGCTTTTATTGTGGTTTTGATCCATCAGCGCCATCTTTACAATTAGGTAATTTTACCCAAATAGTTAAAATGCTTTTATTAGAAAAATACGGACATAAGCCTATTGTTTTAATAGGAGGGGCAACAGGATTAATTGGTGATCCAAAACAATCTGGAGAAAGAAAATTGTTAACTTTAGAAGAGAGTTTAAAAAATGCCGAAAAAATAAAAAGCCAAATTACACCGATGTTTAAAACTGCTACTTTTGTAAACAATTATGATTGGATATCAAAAATAGATGTTATAACTTTTTTGAGAGACTATGGAAAAAGTTTTAATATAAATAGTATGTTAGCTAAAGACACAGTAGCTAATAGACTGGAAAATGGTATATCATATACGGAATTTTCATATATGATAATTCAGGCTATAGACTTTTTACATTTATATCAGAATAACAATTGTTTACTTCAATTTGGTGGATCCGATCAATGGGGCAATATTACTTCCGGATTAGACTTAATAAGAAAGAATCTAGGAGATAACAGTAAAGTTATTGGTATGAGTTCACCATTATTAACTAAATCAGATGGAACAAAGTTTGGCAAAAGTGAATCAGGTGCTTTGTGGTTAGATAAAGAATTAACTTCTCCATATGAAATGTATCAATATTTAATAAATACTCCTGATGCCGATGTTATAAGTTATTTAAAGTATCTAACATTACTATCAGTTGAAGAAATTAACGAATTAGAAATAAAGAAAAATAATCACCCAGAATTAAGAGAAGCCCAAAAAGCTTTAGCTAAAGAAGTAGTAGCTTTAATTCATGGCGAAGAGGAAGCTTTAAAAGCTAAAGAAGCATCAGAAAAAGTATTTAATAGTGGTATGGCGGATAACATGCCTACTCAAAAAATAAATTTGCCTACAGATATAAATATTTTGGACTTTTTAGTAAATATTAATATCTGCCCATCAAAGTCAGAAGCACGAAGAAATATAGAACAAGGCGGAATAACTATTAACAAAGAAAAAATATTTGATGTTAACAAAATAATTAGTAAAACCGATTTTGAAGAGGGATATTTAATTGTTAAAAAAGGTAAAAAAACATTTTTAAAAGTAGAATTAAATGAATAAAAAAGTACTCAACTGAGTACTTTTTTAAAGAAAATCTTTAATACATTTTTTTAAAGCTCGAGCATCTCTACCAAATATTATTTTTAATTGATTGTCCACTTCAACAATTCCTTTAGCTCCTAGTCTTTGGATACCATCTTTATCTACTTTGGTAATATCTTTTAACATAACTTTAAATCTAGACATATTACATTCTGCTGATATTATGTTGTTTTTGCCACCTAAATAGTTAACTAATCGATTGACTTCATTACTAAAATCTTTTCTATTAATTTTTACAACAATTAATGAGATAAGGAGTAATATTATAATAATAATAATATATTGCCAAATCATACAAATCACCTACATGGATTATACTACGAAATAATAATAATTTAAATATAATAATATTTTAATTTACATAACTAGACATTAATGTTGCTATTCTTTAATCTTAATGTTAGAATATACCTTATCTAGGAGGTATTATATGTCAATAAATATAGGGGAAGAATTATTAAAATATAAAAGAGAATTAGAAGAATTAGAAAATTTTTCGATGGTAGGCGACTATTGTAAACTATTAGAAACCAAAAAAAGTTTAAGTGAGCAATTAGCTGCTATAGAAAAGCAGATGGCATTGATTGGAAAAAAAGAAGAAGTGGCTCGTTATAGAGAATTGTTATTACTTATCACTGAATTAGAAGATACAAATAAAAGCCAAAGAGATGAATCATTTTTAAATAGAGTACTTGAATGTGATCATATTTTCTATACACATCTAGATTCAAAAGGACAAACCAAAACCACTTGTTTAAAATGCGGACTAACATCAAATAGTAAAGACTTTAAAGGATTATCAGAACCTTATAAAGAATGTTTAATAAGATTAATAATATCATTATTTCAAGAAGGAAAATCTTTTGATTACACTCATGTATCTGATGAATTTACTTCTTTGCCTGAAGCAAAATCCTATTATCAACAAGCTTTAGAGGTTATAGGTTTATATAGTGGCCCATCTGATATAGTTGCTAAAATGTTACAATTAAAAAATATTTATGGTCCAAGAAGACCATAATTTTTTTGTTTTATAATAATATTTGCTATAATTAATGTAGGATGGTGTATATGAATAAGAAAATATGCTTAGATATTATAATGTTTATATTATTTATAATATTAATGTTTTTAAATATTACTGGAACGTTAATTCATGAAATACTTGGTTTAATTTTATTTATCTTAGTTTTATTACATGTTTATTTAAACAGAAAACTTTTATTTGGTATATCCAAAAAATTAGGTGATCCTAAAATAAATTCTTTAACAAAAGTAAAATGTATTTTAGATTGGCTAATGATTATTTTAGTTTTTGCGTCAATAATTACTGGCATACTAGCATCAAGAGATTTATTTTATTTTATTAATGCCTATACTAGAAGATTACATATTTATTTATCAGTTGCTACTTTAGGATTAATTTTAGTCCATTTTAGTTTAAATTTAAAATTATTTTACAACACTTTAAAAATAAAAAACAATAAGTATTTAGTGATATTTACTATTATAATATTTATATTGTTATTTAGTTTTGTTTTTTATCAAGATATTATAAATCAAAGTGGTAGAGGCCAAAATAATAGAGGTAATTATATAAACAAAAATATTGGTAAAAATTATAAACATAATTATATTAATTTATAGTAGGTGATAAATATGAATATTATAGATATTATAAACAAAAAATCTTTAGGAGAAAGTTTAACCAAAGAAGAACTTAGTTATGCTTTTAATTCTTATTTAAAAAAAGAGATCCCTGATTGTCAAATGAGTAGTTTGTTAATGGCTATAAAAATTAAAGGATTAAATTATCAAGAAACATTAGATTTAACTGATATTTTTATAAATAGTGGAGATGTTCTAGATTTAGGTTTACCTAATACAGTTGATAAACATTCAACTGGTGGTATTGGTGATAAAACTACTTTAGTGGTTCTTCCTTTGGCGGCTTGTTGTGGTGTTTATATACCTAAAATGAGTGGAAGAGGGTTGGGTTATACAGGAGGAACAACTGATAAGTTAGAAAGTATCAAAGGATTTAAAACTAATTTAGAAGAAAAAGAATTTATTAAATTAGTAAAGAAAAATGGGTTAGCTATTTGTAGTCAAACTGCTAATTTAGTTCCGATGGATAAAGTTATTTATGCTTTAAGAGATATAACTGCTACTACTAATTCGGTTCCTTTAATTGCCATATCTATTATGAGTAAAAAAATAGCTTGTGGTGCTAAAAGTATTTTAATTGATATAAAATATGGTAAAGGAGCTTTAATAAAAGATAAAAAAGAAGCTAAAGAGTTATCTAATTTAATGATTAAAATAGGTAAATATTATAAAAAAAATGTTAAAACCATAATTAGTGATATGAATAATCCTTTAGGTGATACAATAGGGAATTCTTTAGAAGTTATAGAAGCTATAGAAGTTTTAAAAAATAAAAGAAATAATTATTTTAAAAAGTTTTGCTTAGAAATAGCTGCTAATTTAGTTTCACTTGGTAAAGATATTTCTTACAGGGAAGCTTTTAATGAAGTAAATGAAGCTTTAATAAGTGGTAAAGCTTATAAAAAATTTGAAACAATGATCAAGGCTCAGGGTGGAGATTTAAAATGTATAGAAGTAAGTCCTAAAAAGCAATACATTTTATCATTAAAAACTGGCAAATTAAAGGGAATAGATGCTTTGGAATTTGGTAAATTGTCTTTAGAATTAGGAGCTGGAAGGAAAGAAAAGAATGCTAAAATAAATCACACAGTAGGAATTGTTTTTAATAAAAAAATAGGTGATAAAATAAAAAAAGGTGATTTACTTTGCACCCTTTATATTAAAAATAATAATATTCAAAAAGATATAACTAAATATTTTGATATTAAATAGATTCTAAAGCCAATTTAATCATGTCATTTAAAGATTTTTCTCTATCTTCGGGAGATATTATTTTATCTTCAAATTTAGAATCAACGACAGTTAGAATTGTACTAGCTTCTTTTTTTAGATAATTAGCTATGAAAAACAATCCATAAGATTCCATTTCGCTGGCAAGTAAATCTTTGCCATTTAAAATATAACTGATATCAAAATAAACATCGAAAATATCTGAGGTATAAATCATACCTTTTTTAATGCTTAAATTTAGATTTTGAGCAGTAGTATCAATTTTATTAGTTAACTCTTCACTAGCTTTAATAATTTTAGGGGTATTTTGATCAATTATTTTACCAAAGGTAGATTCACTATAAGCTGAGTCAGCTAATACTAGATCT
>DAOSVX010000011.1:0-16613 GCA_035379765.1 Bacilli bacterium
TCATGAATCCCAAGCGTTTACTCTTTTGCCATTACTAGTTTCAGCTTCTTCTGTGGCTATTACAGCTGTCCAATTACTATTATCATCTGATACATATGTTGTGTTACTATAAAATGTCCTACCATTAAACCAATAATGCCATACTGCTATTTCGTCTAAGTCGTACTCTTGACCCAAGTCCACAGTTAAACATTGATATCCTGTTCCACTTGCTAAAGCATAGTTGTTAATTGCGCCATCAACCAAGATACTATAAGGATGGGTTGAATTTTCAGTTACTGTTCCTGTTACTGTTTTATTTTTAGCAACATTAACTCCAGCATATATAGCTTGTAACTCAACCCAAGCATTATCAGTATTACTTGTGCTTCCATTTATACAGTCTTTTATATATCTTACACCATCTAAATTAGTATTAGTTCTTGTTGGTTCATCTTCACCTAAATATGTTATAGTTGCTGAACCATTACCGTAATTAGTTCCAGCAGTCATTTCACCGTTTATAAAATAATCATTACTATAATGAATAGTGTTATATGTAGCAGTTGTTGATGACACACTTGTAATAGCACTTACCCCAGCATAACCAGATATAAATGATGAACCACCCATACCTGGTTGACCATATTCACTATAATTGGCAGAATCAATAGCTACGGCACCACCACCATAGTAGCCACCACCGCCTCCGCCGCCAGAAATGTTAGCAGTATTATAAACGGCTGAACCACCAATTCCAAATTGATAACCACTTATTTGAGTAGCATTTGCAGAAAATCCGGTTTTTTCACTAATAAGATCTCCGCCAGCTCCACCCGGCTTAGTATCATCGGCTCCTCCGCCACCTGCTGCCACCATTATACGTGAAGCTAAAGAAGTTGAGTTATTCCAATCACCTGAAACAAGTCTTATATCAGTAGCTCCACCACCAGAGCCACCAGCTTCATTATCATTATGATCCCATTCGGCGGCACCGCCGCCATTATATCCACCAGCAACCGCTACTCCTTCTAACCCATCATTCCCTTTACCACCTACATATATGTATAGTACTTCATCTTTATTTAAATATATATTCCCTTTTGTATATGATCCAGGGGCAGGACACCCGGTTCCATAATCTCCTATTCCGTAAATAGGACAAGCAATGTTACTATTACCTATACTTCCACCACCACTAGCTCCCCATAAATCTATTTCGTAATATCCAGTAGCGGGTGCTGTAAATGTTTGATAACTTCCCGTATAGGAATATGTTTCTGTGTAAGCTGTCCAATTAGCAACTATTGAAGTATCTTCGCTTCCCATTGTAAATGTTGTTCCACTAACACTACTACCAGTACCAGAAACATACCAACCATTAAAGACATACCCAGCTTTAGTTGGATTTAGTAAATATGTAGTATCTCCTTCATTAAGTTTTTGTGGACTTATACCATTCCAAGTTCCGCCATCCAAGAAAACTCTTAACATATAGAATGGTTCACCTATTTTTAAACTGGCATATTCATCATTATTAAACCAAACAACTAAACGATAAGCGGTATTATCAGTACTAGATAAAGTATTAAAATAGTCTATTGTAGTAGGATCTAAATCAGTATCATCGATATCAGCCATATCATATTTGGTTACATATATTTTATTAACATCAAAGTTATCAGTACTTGTTAAAAATTCACAATATTCACTGTTATCAGAAGTAATAGTAGAACAAGTTAGTTCTAAATAACCATCAGGCATACTAACAGTAGCTAAATAATCTAAAATGTCTATCTCTTCAAAATATTGTTTAATAAAGTAAGTTTCATATATCTCTTCCGTATTATCATATTTAGATCTTTTTCTTTCGTCTTGAAAAGATACTGAAAAAGCTTTGTATACTAAAAGAAGAGCTACAGAAAGAAATACTATCATAAAAATAGCTTCTATTAAAGCAAATCCCCTCTTTTTATTCATAGCCGTCACCTATCTTACTCATTAATTATAATAGAATATTTTATTAACTTCAAGAAAAAAGCAAAAACCATTTATTTGGTTTTTGCTTTAGTAAATAAGTCTTTAAATATTTCTTCGTAATTTTTAACTAATTTAAGTGTAATTTTTTCTTTTATTTCTTTAGGTATTTCTTCTAAATCACTTTTGTTATCATAGGGAATATAAATGGTTTTAATACCTTTATTATAAGCTCCAATAGTTTTTTCTTTAATAGCTCCTACTTTTAGAATTTCTCCAGTTAAAGTTATTTCCCCAGTCATAGATATATTATCAGCTACTGGTATTTGATATACTGCACTTAATATAGCTGTTACCATCGTAATTCCAGCACTTGTACCATCTTTTTTTACAGCACCTTCTAAAGCATGAATATGAACAGTTTTATTTTTATAGTCATTAAAATCTATTTTAAATAATTTGTTATTAGCTCTTATATAACTAGCTGCTACTTCTAAACTCTCACTCATAATTTCCCCAAGTCTACCAGTATACTTAAGTCCTCCGCCATCATAAATAACTGCCTCTATTGGTGCTACTATACCACCAGAATAAGTACAAGCTAACGCATTTACAATACCTGGTTTTTTAAATTTATACTCTTTTTTAGCATATTTAGGTAACCCTAAATACTTTTTTAAATCTTTAGTAGTTAATTTTATTTTAAGATTAGCTTTTTTAGTATTATTTTCAGTTATTACTTTGCGAACCATTTTACTTAACTGTCTTTCTAATTCTCTTACTCCAGATTCACTAGTATATTCAGTTATAATTTTTAAGATGATATTATCCGGAAATATTAATTCTTTGTTAGTAATCAAGTGTTCCTTATAAATAATTGGTAACAAATAATTTTTAGCAATATTTATTTTTTCTAATTCTGTATAAGAATTTAATTCTATTATCTCTAAACGATCTCTTAATTCTAAAGGAATGTCTACTTCAAAATTTGCTGTTAAAATGAATAATACTTTACTTAAATCAAATGGTTCTTCAATATAATTATCTACAAACATCGTATTTTGATTAACATCTAAAATATCTAATAAAGTACTAGCTGGATCACCTTTAAAGTCTTTAACCATTTTATCTACTTCGTCAATTAAAATTAAAGGATTTTTAGTATGACACTTTTTAATACCTTGTATGATTTTACCAACATTAGCCCCTAAATAAGTTCTTCTATGCCCAATAAGTTCGTTAGAATCATTTAATCCTCCCACACTTATTTTATAAAATTCTTTATTTAAAGCTTCCGCAATAGAAATAGCCAAAGTAGTTTTACCTACTCCGGGAGGACCTACTAAACAAATAATAGGGCTTACAAGATCATTATTACGATTTTTAACAGCTACATATTCGATTATTCTTTCCTTTGCTTCTTCCAAGCCATAATGAGTTTTATTTAAAGAATTAACTATCTTTTTTAAATTTGTTTCATCTTTACTATAGTTATTCCATGGTAAATGTAAAATGGTATCCAAATAATTTCTTATTATACCAGTTTCGGGACTATTAGAAGAACTTAGTTCATATTTAGTTATTTCTTTTTCTATTTTATCTTTAGTTTTCTTATTGATATCCAAAGAAGCTAGTAGTTCTTTATATCTAATTACTTCTTGTTCTTTATAATCATTTTCGCCTAATTCTTTTTTAATCTCTTTAATTTTTTCTTTTAAAATAAACTCTTTTTGACTATCTTCTAATCCTTGGCGAAGTTTCTTTTCAATTTTTTTATCTAAAGCAATTATTTCTAATTCGACGTTTAAGTCTTCAATTAATTTTTCTGCTCTTTTTAAAGGATTTAATTGACTCATATATTCTAGTTTTTTAGTAAAGGATAATGGTACAAAATTAGTTATCATATCCGTTAGTTTTTCTAAATCGTTTATACCATTTATACTACTTAAAATAGAGTTTGATAAATTAGGTGAACTATCTATATATTTGGTTAATACAGAAAGTAACATTTTAGTTTTAGCTTTTTCTTCAACTTCTTTAAATTTAGGTAATTCAATCTTGGTAACAGAAGCTCCTAAAATATCTAGTTCTCCTTTGTAATTGTAATATTCGTTTACTTTTACTCTCTCCAAACCAGCTATCACAATTCGGAAATTACCATTAGGTAATTCAATTTTAGTTTTTACTTTACCAATAACACCTACTTTAGGTAAATCACCTACTTCTGGTGTTTCTTCTTTTTGATTTTTAGGGCATACTACCAATATATGATCTAAATGGTTTAAAGAAGCAATATCAATAACTCTTAAAGATATTTTATTACTTAATTCTAAACGTACTTCTTGATATGGAAGAATAATTAACCCCTTTAGTAAAATAACTGGTAGATTATTTTTCATAATTTCCTCCTTGAAGTAATTGATTTTTATTATAATCATTATTACATTTAATGTCAAAGAAAAAGCAATAAAAAAACTAGATTTTAATCTAGTTTTGACTATTTTTTAGTATCTCTATCGCTTTACGCATTTGGAGGTCATATTTAACCATGTCTATTCCACCAAATTTACTTAAAAAGTCTGCTTCTTCCATACCATAATTTTCTGCTAATTTCTTTGCTTCTTTTTTGGCTTCAGCATCTGTTATTTCCACTTTTTCTTTAATAGCTATTTCTTCTAATAAATAACGATACTTAATTCTTTTTAAAGCTTCTGGTTTCATATTAGCTTTTAAATCTTCTATTTTACTTTTCGTAAATTCTAAATATTGTTCTAATGATAAACCTTGCATTTTAAGCTGTTCTTCATATTGATGAATCATACGATGAATTTCATCATCAATGATTTCTTCATTAACTTCGACTTTCATATTAGCGCTAGCTTTTTCTAATAGGTTTTCAATATAAACGTTTTCTAATTCAACTTCTTTTTTACTCTTTAAGGCTTTTTTAATTTCTTCTTTTAAGCCTTTTTCATCAGTTATTTTTTCATAACCTAAATCAGCATAAAAAGCTTTGTTTAGTTCTGGTAAGATTCTTTCTTTTATCCCTTTTAAAGTTATTTTAAAAGTTACTTTCTTGTTTTTTAAAGCTGGCGTATAATTTTCTGGAAATTGTAAGTCTAATGTTTTAGTTTCTCCTATTTTCATTCCCACTATTCCTTCTTCAAAACCAGGTATAAAAGTTTTACTACCCAATTCTAAAGGAAAATCAGTTCCACTACCACCTTCTAAAGGTTTGCCATCTACTATTCCTTCAAAATCTATAACAGCGGTATTCCCATCTACTACTTTGCCATTATCTTTAACAACTATTTCCGCATATTTGTTTCTTAAGGTTTCTATTTCGTTATTTATTTCTTCTGCTGTTACTTTAGGTATTTCTTTTTTTACTTTTAAATTCTTATAACTACCTAATTTTATTTCTGGACGAGAAACAATTGTAAATGTAAATATAACATTCTTATCAGTTATTGTTTTAATATCTACTTTTGGTTCTATTATTGGTTCTATTTTATTATCTTTTAATAATTTTTTATAAGCTTCTTGTAAGGCTTTATCAGTTGCATCCATATAAAGTGATTCTATCCCAAATTTTTTAAGATAAACATCTTTAGGAACACTGCCTTTTCTAAAGCCATCCACTTTTACCTCTTTTTGTTTTTTCTTAAAAGTTTCTTCTAGAATACTTTCCCATTCTTTTCCTTTTAATTCTATTTCTATTTCTTTGACGTTTTTCATAAATCCTCCTTAAAGACTTTTTTATTATAATATATTAACCATTTTTATACAAGAAAAAATCGCCTTAGGCGATCTTCGTAATCTTAACTTTATAAGCTCCATTAGGACTATCTACGGAAATTACATCCCCTACTTTACGATTCATAATAGCACTACCAATTGGTGATTCATTAGATATCTTATTATTAAATGGATCGGCCTCTAAACTACCAACCACTTTATATTCAACAGATTCATCATCATCAACATAATCAATTGTTACAGTAGTTCCTACTGTAACTTTATCTTTATTAATATTATCAACTATTTTAGCATTTTCAATCATATAATCTAGCTCTTTAATTCTAGCTTCTAATTGAGCTTGTTCATTACGTGCTGCATCATAGTCAGCATTCTCTGACAAGTCTCCTAAAGCTCTAGCTTCTTGTAATGCCTTTATTACTTCAGGACGCTTATTTAATTTTAAGTCGTTTAATTCGTTTTCTATTTCCAAATAACCTTCAGGAGTTAAAAAAACTTCTTTTTTATCTGTCATTTAATATTCACCTCACAAAAAAATCGACTAGTTAAGGATACTATATTTTTGTTAAAAAGTCAATTGTTTTCTATTCTCTTTTTGAAGTCACTGAAAGCCCGTCTCCAACGTCAATAAACTCCGATTCATAGTCCTTGTTATTTTTTAAAAAGTCAACATATTCTTCGATTCTTTCTACTATCTTACGAAGATTTTCATCTTGAATATCTTTTTTGTTTTTTACATAACCATGAAAGTTTAAATTATCAGTAATAATTACTCCATTAGGCTTTAAAAAATACTTATATTTTTCAAATAAACTAAGATAATCTCCCTTAGCAGCATCTATAAAAATTAAATCATATGAAACTCCTATTAAATTTAAATCCATAGTATCTTGAAAAACAACATTTATCTTAGATTCTAACTTACATTTTTTAACATTATTTAAACATTCTATATATCTTTGTTCATCTTTTTCAATAGTTGTTACCTTAGTGTTTTCATAAGCACTAGCCATAAGAATGGCTGAATATCCTATAGCTGATCCTATTTCTAATATTTCTTTAATTTCCTTTTTTTTAATATATTTCATGATAAAAGCAATTGAGTCTTTTTCAATTATAGGTATGTTTTTTTCTTTAGCATATTCTTCCATACCTATTAATACTTCTTTCATATTCATCTACCCTTCAAATCTAGCTACTGTAGCTATATGTTCAGCATATGTTTCACTATAATATATAGTATTATCCCCTAAATAGTCCGCATAGAAATATAAGTAATCACTAGAAGTTGGTTCTAATACTGCTACTATAGACATAATTGAGGGATTACATATAGGTCCAACATTTATTTTACCAGCCATAACAGAGCTATTCCTAGTATTATAAAGACTTGTAGAGTTTAAGTCAACTTGATACAGTTTTTCACCCATGTTTTTCTGGACAGCATAATAGGTTGTAACATCACTTCCTAAAGCCATACCAATATCTAGTCTTCTTAAAAATATCCCCGCAATTAACTTACGATCAACTTCATTATTACCTTCTATTTCTACATCACTAGCTAACGATAATATCTCATGAAAAGTATAATTACTATTTGCAATTTCTTCTTTATATGGCTCTATTTTAGTACCTAAAGTATATATTAATTTATTAATAATAGTTTTAATACTAGAATCAGTATCAAAATTATAAGTATCAGGATATAAATAACCTTCTAAAGGATATAAAATGTTTTCATTTAATATTTCATCAGTAATAAACCAATATTCATTTATTAATTCATTTAAATAGGCCTTATCACTTAAAACTGCTAATACTTCCGAAGAAGTGTAAGCAAAATTTTCACTAATAACATCGGCATAATAAGTTAATCTTTTGCCTTCAATAAAAGTTACTGTAACACCTTTTTTTTCAATGGTATTCCCTTCATTTAATAACTTAAGAGTCTTCATTGTTCCATAAGAAGAAGATAATTCATAAGTACCAGCTTTAATATTATAATTAGAATTAAACTTAACATAAATTAAAGCAGCATACTCACATCTTATTAAGTCTTCTTCTTTTAAAGTTGTAATAACACTTCTAGTAGAGCTTCCCTCTTCTACGGTAAACTTTGTTAAATCTTCATTATTGTTAACAGGAGTTAGTAAAAAAAAGAATACCCCTACTCCTATAACACCTAAAGATAACAAAATTATTGTTAAAGTTAAAATTGTTTTTTTCATAAAAAATTAAGAAGGATTATCTTCTTCTCCTATCTTGTCTTGTAATTTACTAAAAATATTTTCAATTATTTGCCATTCTTTTTCGGTTTCAATTGGTTGTAAATCTTTTGATTCACCAGTTTTATCATAAATAGAAGCATACACTTTAACATTACCTGCTTCATCTAGAGTATTATCAGTATAAGCTATATAACTCTTTTTAGTTTCATCAGAATCAAAAGTAAACAAAACTTCACAATCTACTTCTTCTCCTTTGTCGTTTATAACTTTAAATACATTTTTAGTTTTTTCGTTATTTTCTTCTTTCATAACTCACCTTTTTCTATTTAAATAATTTTCTAAAATAATAGTTGCTGCCAACTTATCAATCATATTTTTTCGCTTTTTGCGACTCATATCGCCAGATATTAAGATGTTCTCAGCTTCTTTTGTTGATAATCTTTCATCTATTAAAATAACTTCCAAATTAAAATTATCTTCTAATAATTTTTTAAATTCTTTTGATCTGTTAGCCGCTTCTGTTTCGGAATTATTCATATTTTTAGGATTGCCTAAAATTATTTTAGTTATTTGCTCTTTTTTAATTATTTCCTCTAATTCATTTATTAAATCTTCTTGATTATTATATTTTATAGTTTTGTAGGGGTTAGCAATCAAACCAAGACGATCACTAATAGCGATGCCTAAAGTTTTAGTACCTAAATCTAAACCTAATATTCTCATTTTTGCTTTTTCATATATCCATCAACAAGAATTTCTAATATTTCTACCCTATCTAATTTGCATATCTTATTACGGGAATTTTTATAACTAGAAATATATCCCGGATCCCCACTTATTAGGTATCCTACTAGTTGATTAGTTGGATTATAGCCTCTTTCTTCTAAAGCTTCATATACTTCAAGCAAAGTTTCATGAATATAAGCATTTTCAATATCTTTGATGTTAAACATCATTGTTTTATCCACAATATCACTTCCCTACTTGCAATAATATTGTACCATTATTTTATCCTTTAAACAATTATTTTTTACAAGTCTTCTTATTAACATAATCAATGGCTTTTTTAGGATTTAATTTATACATTACTTTCATCATTTTTGAATCAGATCCTACATAAACTTGTAATTTGTTTTTTTCTATACCTTTTATTATATCCTTTGCCGCCTTAGAAGCTGATGTTAATTTATAATTTGTATAAGAATTAATATTTTCTAATTTCACTTTAGAATTATTTACTATATTGGTATTTATAGCTCCTGGAAAAACCACAGTTACTTTAACATTAGTATTTATTAGTTCTCCATATAAACCCTCTGAAAGCATTTTTAAAGCCGCTTTTGATACACCATAAATAGTTTGATTAGGGAAAGGAAAAAAGCCTCCCATACTAGATATATTAACTATATGTGCTTCTTTTCTAGTTAATAACTCGGGTAAAAACAATTTAATTAAATGAAGAGGTCCATAAAAGTTGATGTTCATAACTCTATTAATAGTATCCTCTTTTAAATCATTAAGACTGATAAAAGGTTGAATAATACCAGCATTATTTATTAAACCGTCTATTTCTTTTTCCTTTGCTAAACATTCTTTTTTAAATTTAATTAAACTATCTTTATTAGATATATCTACTATATAAGTAGATACATTTTTTACTTCCTTTTTTAATTTTTCTAAGCTTTTTTCATTAATATCTACAGCTATTACATGAGCTCCTTTTTTAACGAGAATTTTAGTAAGTTCTTTACCTATTCCACTCCCGGCTCCAGTAACAATTATCTTTTTGTTTTTTAATTTCATTTTCTCTTACTCTCCTAGAATAATTATAACATTTATGTATTTAAAAAGCCAAAGATTATCTTTGGCTTTTTAATAAATTATGGTTGCATAACTCCAAAGAAGACTAACCAAGCCAAGACAGTCTTAGCTACTAAACTAAGTATTATATAACCTCTTTCACCATATAAATAGTCTTTCCATTTCCCTACTTTTTTGTACTGTAAAATCATGTTAATTGGAAAACAATTAAAGAAGACAAAATAAGAAGCAAATATTGCATAAACAAACCAAGGTACTTCCGCTGGATTAGAGTTACCAAAAGCATACATAATGATTACTATCCAAGGAATAATGCCTGCTACCGATCCATAGACAAACGGTGTCCAATCTACTTTTTCTTTATCTTGATTCATTTTTTCCATCAAAAGCCCAAACAAATTCATACAAGCATTTAAACCAAACATTAATATTAATGCTCCAATGTTATAAACACCAAATAAAACTGCTATTAAGCAAATCATTAAAGATGAAGATAAAGCATATTCATACCATCTAAATTTATTAATATGATTTTTTAAATCAGCATTATATTTTTTGTTAAATATGACTATTATAAAATGAAATATGGCTGATAAAAGCAAGAAGAAACTAACAAATAAAGCAAATGGTAAAGAAAATAATTCTTTTATATCAGTAACAAGTTTCATAGAAGTATAATCAAATTTCAAAAAGTAAGAATAAATAACCGGCTTAAAAGCTGCTATTTTATCTACTTTAAAAGAAATTATCAACATAGCTATACCTTGAACTAAATGTAAGCATCCCATAACTAGATTAAAATTTTTAAGTTTTTTCATACCCACCTCCTATTCTTTTTTGTTTTTTTATATCATAAATAAACGTCACAAACAAAGTAAATACTAAAAGCTAATAAAATTGTATATAATGCAAAATATAAAATAGAAGCTTTATTTCTAAAAATATCTTTAAAAGAAAACTTGTTAAAATGAGAAAAAGATAAATAAGAATATAAGAAAGCAATAGCTAATGATTCAAATCCTACTAATACATAGTATATAAAAGCTGTCTCTTTTGTTTCTATCAAAGCTTTTTCATAATTTAAATTGTCGGTTTCATCACTATTAACAATTCCAATTGTTTCATCACTTGATATTACTTCTTCTTTATTGGGATTAGTTACACTATCAACAACGGTTTCATCCTCATTAACTGTTACAGTTATTGTTTCATCATTTTCTCCAACTGTTTCGGTTGATACTTCGTTTTCTTCGTTTTTAAATATTGCCGAAGCATTAAATTCTCTGATTTCTATTTTAGTAAAACTATATTTACCATTACCAAAACAAACTGTAAAATATAACAACACTATCAAAATAACCATTGTAATTATCATTAATATGTTTTTTACTTTCCTTTTCATAAGTCCTCCTACTATAACATTATTATATATAGTAACTTTTATTTTGTAAATTAAAATAAGTCGTCAAAAACAACTTATACTTTTCTTAAACCAGCTATTCTATAAACGCATACTTTTTCTAAGGCTGATCCACCACTATTAGCACTAAAATCATTTTCTAAAGCTACACCTATATAAGTATCATCTTCAAGATAAGATATTCTATCTAATACTCTAGTTCCATCAGCATATACCATAGTAGCAATACCACTATTATCTAAGTAATAAGAACTTAAATCCATAAAAACTCTATAAAGTGATATATACATAACAACTTCTGGATTGTTATTTGTAATAAACTCATAATCATCAGTAGCAGCACTCACTCTTTCTTTTATACTTACGGTAGATGTTAAATAACTAATTTTATCTAAATCTTCTGAAGAATTATCATCAAATGCTAAATGAATTTCAGTTTCATCATTAATATTAAATTCTTGGCTACTAGCAATATATGTATACAATAAATTATCAGTTGTATCATAAGCTTTTAACTCTATTTCCATTACTTCATCACTTGTTAAAGCTTCATTTAAGGTAACATCAGCCACAACTTCTAAATGATTTAACTCACTGGTACTAAAATCAATTTTTTTAGAAACCACTCTAGAACTATCATTTGATTCGTCATTTTTATCAACATCTTTATTATTAAAAAATAAAAAATAACCTCCTATAAATATAACTAATAAAAATAAGACTATAGTAATTATTAAAATCTTTTTCTTCATAAACTCTCCTCTACTTTTATATTTTTATTATATTATATTAAAATAATTTTGTATAGAGTAAATAAAAAAGGCTAATTACTTAGCCTTTTTGACATGTTCTCTTTATTAATTGCTGCTTTTCTACTAAAATAATCTGATCTTATAGCGGCTTTTAAAGATTCAAACCTTTGAACGCAATAACTTATAATTGCATCTTTACCTTGGCTTATTATTTCTGAAGGTATATTAGTTAGCTTGCTTTTATTTTCAACCGAAAGACCATCTATTTTAATTTCTGGATTATAAAAAGGTATAGGGGTATCAGAAGTTAAATTCGCTATAATTTCTTCAGAATTAAAGAAATGATTTTTAAAAATAAACAAAGTAACATCAAAAACGTTTATATCTTCTGAACAGCACCTGTAAAACAAAGTACTTAAAACTCCTTTTTTAATACCTAAATTTTCTAAAAATTGAATATCTTTATGCCTCATAGGAACATCAAGCATTCTTTGTATTATATCTTCCCTTGTACTTTCGCCAGAATTAGTCATAATATTTAAAATTTCACCATGACAATCTGGTGGCAAAATTTCTATAGCAATCGCATCTTCAGCTGCTCCATATGTTTGTTTTTTAAACATATCATCAGTTATTTCTGTTCCTTTTTTTACTTCTGGCAATAAATGTTTATCAGGCACCTTAAACTTTTGTCCTTTTTTATAGTTTCTTCTCATATCACTATCATTTGGTCTACCTTTTGGTTTATAAGATTCACTAAGTCTCATAAGTAATCCCCCTTATAAAATAATTTCTTATTTGTCTGTTATTATAGCACTTTTCTTAAAAAATGCAATTTTTTAACTAATAATTAATAAAATCAAAAGAATAATTGTTACTACAAATGATAGAATTCCTCCTACTAAAAACATTATTTTGAAAGCTTTGGTAGAAAAAACTTTTATTTTATTAAAATTAATTAGTGTTAATGAATGCTCCAATTCTTTTTTGTTTTTTAAATTACTAGCAAATCCTGGACTATCTGATAAGAAATGTTGAGCATAAGGAAAACAAACTACTTGGGCAGGATCTTTTTTAAATAATCCTGGATACCAAGAATTAATCTCTATATTCACTTTATTTATAGGTATATCTAAAGCTTTAACAACTTCTTGAGGATTAAACTTTAAAGAAAATATATCCCCATTATTAGATATGTTTTTGCCATACCCAATTGATAAATTACCTTCTAACCATAATCTTTGATCTAAATTATTCATCTTGCCATCTTTTAAATTAAAATCAAAAGCTAAAGAATGAGACTTATCATTTCTTTTAATATCAGCTATTAAATTACCATCATAGTCAGTGGTAATTAAGGAATTGTTACTATTAGGATTTACTAAACCATTTTTCTTATCATAACTAATAGTATTAGTATCATAATCAATAATTAACCAACTTAATAAACCAGTTTTTAAATCTTCAGCCATTATATAAAACTCTACTCTTAATCCCCAGAAAGCACTAGTATGAGCATTTATACAGCCGAAAATACAATAATATTTTGGTTTATCATCAGTAAATATTTTAGATTTAACTAATTTAAAGCCATCAGGAATTAATTTTTCGGCCATTTCTATTTCTTCTATTTCATAACAAAGAAAAGCACTATATGGTTCTACTACAAAGCCCATATAAGGAGTTTTTTTAGAAGAAGCAGAAATAAATTTTCTTTGAATACTTTTAGGTAGTAAATTATTAAAAAATTGCATAAAATGAAGTGACCCAACTTCAATTGGTTCAATTAATCTTTCTATTCCTTTAATAAATTTAAACTTTTCCATTTTCTAATCCTTTTTTATATAAATCTTCTAATAAATATATTTCTTTACTACTCATAAATAATAATACAGTATTATGATATTTAAGTAATTTATCTACTTCTTTTTCGTTTATATAATCCCCATTATCTAGTTTTTCTATTATAGTATAGGGAGTTACATTAGGATATTCTTCTGGTAGTTCTCTATCGTAAGTTATATCCATAACGTAAGCATCATCAGCTAAATTTAAACTATCAGCAAATTCTTTGGCAAATTCTTTAGTCCTTGAAAAAGTATGAGGTTTAAAAATAGCAACTATTTTTTTGTCAGGATATTTTTGTCTAGCGGCTTTAATTGTTACAGCTATTTCCGTAGGATGATGAGCATAATCATCAATAATAATATTATCTTTAATAATTGTTTCTTTAAATCTTCTTGAAGCTCCTTTAAAAGTCTTTAAATACTTTGCTACTTCTTCACTAGATATATTCTCATAATAACAAATAGTAATTACTGCCAAAGAATTTAATAACATATGTTTACCAAATAAAGGAATGTTAAAATGACCATATAAAGTACCTTTTATATAAACATCAAAACTAGTTCCATCATTACGATAATCAATATTTCTAGCTATTACATCATCATTTTTTTCTATTCCATAATAAACTATTTCTTTATTTATTTTTAATTTTCTAATATAAGGATCATTACCCCATGCTATAACTTTTTTAGTAGCATTATTAGCAAAAGATTGGTAAGCATCCATAACATCATTTATATCTTTATAATAATCAGTATGATCTAGTTCAATATTAGTTATAACAGCATACTCAATATCGTAACTTAAAAAATGGCGACGATATTCACATGATTCTAAAACAAATAAATTACTATTCTTATCTGCATAACCATGTCCATCACCGATTATATAATTACAACCAATAGTGTTTTTTAAGATGTGAGATAACATCGAAGAAGTGGTTGTCTTACCATGACATCCAGCTACCCCAATAGTCTTAAACTGACGAGTTAAAATACCAAGCATTTCTTGATATTCATAATTTTCTAAACCCATAGCTATTACTCTAGCCATTTCTGGGTGATTATCTCTTATAGCTGGGCTTCTAACTATAATAGTATCTTTAGTTAATTCATATTCTAAAGGTGTGGTATATATTTTTATATTTCTTTTACTTAATTCATCTTCCGTAAAACGATGATCTTTAGCATCATCATAACCTATTACTTCATTATCTAAATCATTTAAAAGTAGTGCTAAAGCACTCATTCCCGCCCCTTTAATACCTATTAAATAATATTTCATATCATCACCATATTAATTATATCATAAAGTATTTACTTTTTTGTTATTTGAATTTAATATATTACTTATGGAGTGGTATCGAAGCGGCTATAACGAAATTGATTCGAAATCAATTGTACTTTTTTAGTACCGTGGGTTCGAATCCCACCCACTCCGCCATAAAAAAACAAAAAGACTTTTAAAGTCTTTTTTATCAAAAATAAATTACCTGTTTGTTTTTACTGTTTTAAACATTTCCCCGTGTCCAGGTATATAATCAGCTAACTCTATTAATTTCTTACGACTACTTAATAATTGTTCTTCATTTTTAAAGGGTCTGTTAAAGCAATTAAACTTTTATAATATTGCCTTATTTTATGATTCATTATTTAATGCTTCATAAAATTTATCAGTTAATTCAGGATACATATCAAGAAATT
Source organism: Bacilli bacterium (assembly GCA_035379765.1). Taxonomy (GTDB): domain Bacteria; phylum Bacillota_I; class Bacilli_A; order RF39; family UBA660; genus DAOSVX01. The sequence continues at coordinate 15,488 of DAOSVX010000011.1, forward strand.
TAGGGATAGCGGTTTTAATTCCATTTTTATCCCAAGCTATAACTTTTGGGATTAAATCACTATTATCTAAAGGAATAACATCAGGTCTATTAGGATATAAATATATTTGTAATTTACCTAAAGATTCTAACTCTTTTAACCTTTGCCATACATTTGGAATATATTCTTCAGTAATTACATCTTCATCAAAAGAACTTATTACTTCTGCTATCCATTTAGTTTTATTTTGAGTAAAGTTAGCAGCAGATAATGTATACAAAGACCCAGCTAAATTAAATATTTCTTTAAATGTATCTGGTTTTCTTTCTACTAATATGATTGGATCATCTAATTTATCTGTAGCTCTTATCACATAAGATAAATCTCCCTCACCTTTATTTATAAATAATATGGATAAAGCTTTACTTAGTGTTGCATAAACCCATTCTTGTCTATGGGTTCCTACTCTTTTCTCAACTTTTTTTAATCCTGATGTTTTGCTTCCATGATAAACATAGTCCATTTATATCACCAAATAAATTATAACATAAAAAAATAACATTAAAATTATAATGCTATTTTTTAACTATAAAATTTATTGTTGTAATAATTTTTTAAGTTTCTGTCAGCTAATATTGCTGCTGATCCATTAAATGATTTTCTATGAATATATTTAATTTCTTGACCAGATTTTGGTAATATGTGTTCTTTTACATCATGACAAACTACTATTCCAATATGCATAATGTTTTGCTCATTTTCAATTTCCATCCAAAAATTATTAAAAATGGTTTCCTCTTTGGAAACAAAAATGCCCAAAGTTTCACAAACAATTCTTGCAGTTGCTTCTTCGATGGTTTCTCCTTCTTCTACTTGACCTTTATTAAGCCCCCAAATAGAAGAATCTAATCCACTAATATTTCTAGTTAACAATATTCTATCATCATTATCCACTATAATTAAACTTATTGATATCGGCATTTTCTTGCTTGATCTTACAGCATTTTGTGATATATGTTGATCCAAAGCATAATTTTGATTTTTATAAAACTTATGAATATTACCGACAGTCCCCAAAAATAATTTACCTGGCAAAGTTTCTTCTTTAAAATAGCTTAATTTATCACATAAATCTGGTTCCATTATT
>DAOSVX010000012.1:0-14932 GCA_035379765.1 Bacilli bacterium
ATAATCTAAATTGAAATAATACAATATTTTTTTGTTTTATAATTTAAAATCATCTAAAAAAGTATCTATAGTTATTTCTTCTGGCTCTTTTTTACAAGTAATTTCTTCTTTATTACTCTGATATTTAAATATTTCGGCATTTTTATAAATATCTATAAACTCTTCTTTACTGATTGTTTTACCTGTACTTATTAAATCCATAATAGGTATCTCACTATTTTTTATTTCCTTTATTTCGTCATTGAATTTTAAACCAATAACATCTTTAGTATCAGTTATTAAGCATTTTAAAATAGTATAGTTTACACTTTTAACATTTTTAATAAGTCTTAGTCCTTTTCGAGCTCTATTTTGGTCCTCTAAATCAGTTAGTTTTAATCTCTTAGCGGTTTTATTATTTGTAAAGACATCTAAATATTCATTTTCCGAATTAAATGTTAAACCACTTATTACTTCATCTTCTTTTATTTTTATTCCTTTTACTCCACTTGATTTTAAACCAGTACTTGGTATTAAATCACTATTAAATACCAAGTAATAACCATTTCTAGTTATTATTACAACTTTTTTTCTAGCCAATTTAACATCAATTACTTCGTCGTTTTCTTTTAGTTTTATAACTGTGTTTGGTTTATTACCCCTAGTTTTATTAAATAAACTAGAGTTAGCTCTTTTTATATTACCATTTTTAGTTACTATTACAACTTCAAAAGATTTTTTAGATAAAAGAATACTATTAATAATTCTTTCACCATCTTTTAAAGGAACAATGCTACTTATGTGCTTACCAAGATCTTTCCATTTTAAATCAGGTATTAGATGAACTGGAAGATAAATATAATTACCTAATGATGTAAATAAAACAATGTTATCTAAAGTAGTAGTTTCATATTTATCTAAAACATAGTCACCACTTTTTAATAAAGTCTCTTCTGTAGCACTAGCAAATGATTTTAAGCTAACTTTTTTTAAATAACCATCATTAGTAATAATAACTATAACATTCTCTTTAGCTATTAAATCTTGTTTATCTATTTTAATTTCGGTTATTTCATCTCTTATAACGGTTCTTCTTGGAATAGAATATTCTTTTTTTATTTTTTTTAGTTCATATTTCATAACTTCTTTTAACTTTTCGGGACTATTTAAAATGCTTTCTAAAGCTTTAATATATTGTTTTAACTGGCTTAATTTATTTTCTAATTCTAAAACATCCGTATTAGTTAATTTATATAACTGTAAAATAACTATTGCTTTTGCTTGAACACTAGTAAAATTATATTCTTTTACTAAGTTTTCTTCAGCATCTTGCTTATTTTTAGACCTTCTAATTGTTCTAATAACATCATCTAGTATCGATAAGGCTTTAATAAGACCTTCAACAATATGATATTCTTTGCTATAAGCATCTAAGTCAAACTTACTTCTTTTCGTTATTACTTCTTTTTGATGAGCTATATAAGCATCTAATAGTTCTAATACTCCTAATGTTAGGGGTCTTCTATTTACAATAGCTACCATATTATAATTATATGATACTTGTAGTTCTGTACTTTTTAATAAATAGTTTAAAATAGTTTCTTTATTAGCACCGTTTTTTAAATCGACAACAATTCTTAATCCTTCCCTGTCAGTTTCATCTCTTACTTCACTTATACCATCGATTTTTTTATCTATTCTAATAGCTTCTATTTTACTTACTAAAGAAGCTTTATTAACTTCAAAAGGAATCTCTGTAACAACTATTTGATTCTTACCAGCAGCTTTTTTAAAGTCTATCTTACTTCTAACAATTACTCTTCCTTTGCCAGTCTTTAAAGCATCAATTATACCTTCTTTGCCTTCTGCTATTCCTCCAGTAGGAAAATCGGGACCTTTTATAATATCTAAAATACTATCTAAACGACAATTAGGAGAATCTATTCTTTTAATAGTAGCATCAATTACTTCTCCTAAATTATGAGGAGGAATATTAGTTGCATACCCTGCTGATATACCATTAGCTCCATTTACTAATAAATTTGGAAATTTAGCTGGCAGAACAGTCGGTTCTAAAAAGCGATCATCAAAGTTTGGTGACCAAGAAACAGTATCTTTTTCTAAATCTTTAAGTAATTCATTACTTATCTTAGCTAATCTAGCTTCAGTATAACGATAAGCAGCAGCAGAATCACCATCCATAGATCCATTGTTACCATGTATATCAATTAAAACATGATTTTGTTTCCACCATTGACTCATTCTAACCATCGCATCATAAACAGATGTATCACCATGAGGATGATATTTACCTAATACATCTCCTACTGTAGCTGCACATTTTATATAACCTTTTTCATGAGTATTATTAGCTTTATACATTGCATATAAAATTCTTCTTTGAACAGGTTTTAAACCATCTCTAACATCTGGTATAGCTCTATCTTGAATAATCTCTTTAGCATATTTACCAAAACGATCACCCATTATTTCTTCTAAAGCATAATCTTCTATTTTTTTAAATACATCTTGCATAATACCCTCCTAATTACGATAATCATCTTCTAAGGTGAATTCGACGTTTTCTTCTATCCATTCTTTTCTTGGCTCCACTTTATCTCCCATTAAAACATTTACTCTTTTATCAGCTAAAGCAGCATCAGAAATATTAACTCTAATTAAACTTCTAGTATCAGGACTCATGGTTGTTTCCCATAGTTGATCGGCATTCATTTCACCAAGTCCTTTATATCTTTGAATATTATATTTACCAGAATTTTCATTTTTAATTGTTTCTAATTCAGAATCAGTATAAGCATAAAAATGTTTTTTGTCATAACTTATTTTATATAAAGGCGGTAAAGCAATAAAAAGTTTCCCTTTTTCAATTAAACCACGCATATAACGATAAAAGAAAGTTAATAAAAGGATTTGAATGTGAGCTCCATCGACATCAGCATCAGTCATTATAATTACTTTATCATAGTTAGAATCGGCCACCATAAAATCTGATCCTACTCCTGCCCCAATAGTATGAATAATGGTATTTATTTCTTCGTTTTTTAATATTTCTTCCATAGAAGCTTTTTCCGTATTAATAACTTTACCACGCAAAGGCAAGATAGCTTGAAATTTACGATCTCTTCCTCCTTTAGCACTACCTCCTGCTGAATCTCCTTCAACTAAAAAGAGCTCATTTATCTTGGGATTTTTACTTTGAGCAGGCGAAAGTTTACCAGAGAGATTTTTTTCTATCTTACTCTTTGATTTACCATTGCGAGCTTCCTCACGAGCTTTACGAGCTGCTTCTCTTGCTAGTTTACTTTTTTCTACTTTTTCAATTATATTAGTAGCCGTTTCTCTATTTTCTTCTAAAAAGAATTTTAAATTTTCATAAACAATATTTTCTGTTATACTACGAGCTTCTGGAGTACCTAATTTACCTTTAGTTTGACCTTCAAATTGAAGTTTTTCTTCTTTAATACGCAAACTAATAACTGCACTAAGTCCTTCTCTAACATCACTGCCTTCAAATTGTTTACTTTTATTTTTTAATAAATTATTGTTTTTAGCATAGTCATTAAAAGCTTTAGTAAGACCAGTTTTAAATCCCACTTCATGAGTACCACCATCTACTGTTTTAACATTATTTACAAAAGAAATAATGTTTTCATTATAAGAATCAGTATATTGTAAAGCAACACTTACTTCTATTCCGTTTTTTTCATTACCAAAACTAACTGGTTTATGTAATACTTTTTTATCTTGATTAATATATTTAACAAAATCAATTAAACCTTCAGCATATTTAAATTCATTTTCTTTATTATCTTCAACATCAATAACTGTTGCTTTTAATCCACTTAATAAGAAAGCGCTTTCTTGCATTCTTTCACAAATAGTTGTGTAACTAAAATTAACATATTTAAATATATTGGGATCTGGTAAAAAAGTTACTGTAGTTCCAGTTTTCTTAGTTTTACCAATTTGTTTTAAAGGAGTATCTAGCATTCCTCCATCTTTAAATTTAATATTAGATATTAACCCGTCACGATAGATAGTAACATCCATATATTTAGACAAAGCATTTACAACGCTGGCGCCTACCCCATGTAAACCTCCAGACACCTTATATCCACCCTCATCAAATTTACCACCAGCATGTAAAACTGTATATATAACTTCAGGAGTACTTTTACCACTAGAATGTTTACCTATTGGAACACCACGGCCATGGTCCTCAACAGTCAAACTATGATCTTTATTAATTGTGACTTTTATTTCATCACCATAACCATTTATTACTTCATCTATGGCATTATCAATAATTTCCCATGCTAAATGATGCATTCCTCTTTTGTCAGTTGAACCAATATACATACCTGGTCTTTTTCTAACTGCATCTAGTCCTTCTAATATTTTTATAGAGCTTTCATCATATTTTGCCATATACTATATTCACCATAAAAATTATACCATGTAAAGAACTAAAAAAAAAGAACTTAAAGTTCTTTTTCATCAGCATTTAACTTAGGCAACTCGTTTTCATCATTTACTTTAAAACTGATTTTTTCCTCAGTTTCCCTTGGTTTTGGTTCAGGAGTATTAAGAGTTGGCTCAATATCTTTTGTTACTTCCGGAGTCGGAGTTTCTGGAGCAGTTGGTATAACAACTGTTGGCTCTTCTACTTTAGGCTCTGGAGCTATTAACGGATCCCTAGGAGGCATCGTTGGAGTAACGGGAATAACTGTTGTTTTACCCATTTCCATATTAAATTCTGGCTTAGGTTCTTCTACTGGTTTATCCATCATAGGTTCGACTACAGGAGTTACTTCTGGCTTTGGCTTAACTTCTTCATTTAGTTTATCTTTTAAAGTAGCCAAATCCTCTGGTTTAAATTCTTTTGTTGCATCTAATGATTCTTCTTTAACAGGACTAGGATTAGTATCTGTAATAACTGATTTCTCAGTTGCTTCTTGCATTACCTTTTCCTTAGGATTATTTGGTTCTTTCTTTTTCTTTCCACTTAATAAAATAACTAAAAATAAAATTAATAAAACCAGGATAGCTCCACCTACTATATATACAAAGTATTCGCTTTCATACAAGGTATTTAAAAATTCCATCTTTTTTCACCACCTTTATTCTACAAATAGAATATCACAATTGATTTTTTTAAGCAAGTATTATTTTTGGAGCTTACTTTTAATAAATTCAGTTGTTAATTCAGGATCATATTTTATACCTTTGCCGCCTTCTTCTACTGGAGTTATACAAAGTAGTAATTCTCTTAAAGCTTTATCTTTATTTACTTTTGTCTTATAACTTCTTCTCGTAACCATGGCATCGTAAGAATCAATAATAGCAATAATTCGAGCCTCGTAGTTTATTTTGGTTTTCTTTAATCCTTTAGGATATCCACTACCATCATATCTTTCGTGATGTTCTTTAATAATAAGGGCCATATTCTTTGGTACTAAATAACTACCTATAACAGGATGAGCCTTAATAGTTTGAAATTCAAAAGTATTAAGTCTTCCTTTTTTATTAAGTATCTTATTAGGTATTCCTGCTTTACCTATATCGTGAAGTAATCCATAGATAAATAAATTATTAACATAATTTTTAGGGAATTTTAAATATTCCCCAAATTTCTTAGTTTCATTTCCTACTCTAATACTATGATTTAACTCATGATGGTTTAAATTACCTTTTTTAAAAGTTTCATCTAATAATAATAAAGCATTTTTAATGTATTCTGACTGCTTTTTCTTACCAAGTAAGTATTTGTTCATTTCATGAATTAAATCGTCCATATGGTCTTTATAATCATCTATATAATATACTTTTACTTCGATGTTTTTTAAAAATTCTTTTACTTTACTTGTTAATTTTTTGCCACTAATAAAAACATCAACATAAATAAAAGAAGAAATTAAGTTTTTCATTTCGATTTCTTTAAAAGTATACAAACCGTTTATTTTAAATAACAATAAATCCAGTTCTTCTTCACTTATATTACTATATCCTAAAACAAAACTTCCTTTTATCATCTATACACCTATCATAGTAATATTAACACACTAAGAGCCAAAAAAAAAGCCTTCAATGAAGACTTTTATTCACATCTATCGCTTTCTAAGCTAGCATCTTTTGTCCAGAAAGGACCAAACTCTATAGCTTGAAAACAATCACGATCATAATCATATACTTTATAGCCTAATCCCGTACAAACATCAACTGTTCCATCATCATAAGTAACGGTTTCATTCTTTAAACAAAAGATTGGTTCTTTTTCCGCCTGAACTTTCAAAAAGTCCGTTATACAAATAGCCATCCAACCAAGTACTATAACCCATAATACAATGTTGACTATTTTGCCAAACAAACTTCTTTCGCCATCTTTACGACTATTTTTCTTTTCTTCTTTTACTAATTCTTTTACTTCTTTTTCTTCCATAAATAAAACCTTCCTTTCTAATCAAAATTAAATTTATTTTCGATTAATCTATTTATGTCTTCTTTCTTAAGTTGTTGTTTAGTAATTACTCTTTCAATTACATTATATAAAACTCTTAAACGAGCTTTATCAGCATCATTCATTTTAATAAACTTTAATCTTAAAGGGTACCCGCTTACTAAAAATGACATTTCAGCTCCACTTGGTTTAAATACGATTGATGCTGAAGAAATAATTAAATAAGGGATTGTAAATACTTCTTTAGTATTTTTTAAAGACATCTTAGTATCAAATAACACTATTTTCTTATCCGTAAATACACCGTGATCTCTAAGCGTCTTATAACTAGCTAATATTACTTCATCTTCAAAGACATAATCATTGATATATTTTGGTAAATTAGCCTTTTCAACATACCTAGAAAAATAAAAATATTTCGTAATTTCCTTATATTTAACATAAGCCATATTTCTTCACCATCCTAATTGTAGCATATAATAAAAAAAAACTAAAGTAGTAAACTACTTTAGTTATTTAAACTATAATAAGTAAATATAATATTATCGCCAGCACTAAATTTTGTGATATCTAATTGATAATCATTACTGGTATCAATATACAAATATCCATCATTTATAGCTGTATTAACATTACTTGGTCCAGTTACAGAACCATTTACTTTAAATTCAATATCTTTACTTGCATCTAAATTATCACCTATAGCAACTACTCCATTAGTACTTGTTTTAGATAACGCAGATATTTCTTCAGCTATATTACTAAATACTGATTCAATATTAGCAACCGTTCCCATGTAATAATAACTTGATGAAGTAGCTAAACCCTCCAAGATACCTCGAGCAGCACTTGTTACTTCAAAACCAATAGTATATATGGTTGTTCCGTTGGCTTTTAAAGTATCAGCTACAGTTTCATACCCATTACCACCATTTGGTTCTCCATCGCTTAAGAAGACAACTATATTTTCATTATTTGCATGTCTAGATGTCATATCTGTTAATGTTGAGCTTACTGTATTGAAAGCATCAGTATAAGGAGTCCCTCCATCAGCAGACAAACCATCTATGATACTTTTTATTTCACTAGGAGTGTTTGTATTAGTACATCCTTGTACTGTTGCTCCATTATTGGTTCCATAGACTCCCCACCAGGTTTGGTATTGATAAGGGAATGTTACTAAACATACTTCTGTTCCACCTTCAGTAGTTCCGTTAGGGAATATAGTATCAATAAAAGCTTTGGCTGCATTTTTCATGCTTGATAATTTATTATTATCATCCATACTGCCAGATATATCTAAAGCTAAGACAATATTTACACCTGTTTCAGATATTTCTTTAATAGAAATAGTCTTCTCAATATTATAAGTTTTTGGTGTTCCATTTGTTAATATACCATTAATAGTATAAGTTAGTTGACTAGAAACATCGCTACCAGCATTACCAGTTACTTTTACTTTAAATACTAAAGTATAAGTTTCATTAGAACCTACAGTTTTTTCCAAGCCAGTTGTACTTAATAAACTATCACGATCGGCTATTTCTGTAGTTGTTAAACCAGTATCAATTAACTCTCCATCTAAAGCAGTTATTTCACTTAACAAAGTTAAATTTTTAGCATTTATAGTTCCTGCTCCCGTACCAGTATTAGTAATAGTTAAAGTATAAGTAATTGTATCACCATACTCTACCTCACTGCTACCACTACTTGCTACTGATGTCATAGAAGCATTAAGAACAGCTACTGCTTTGTAATAGAAGATTATTTCATTTGTACCAGTTGTTATTGTAACATTTTTAGTTGTTGGAGCTACTTGTTCATAACCAGTAATTACTGGTGCTGTTTCCGTATAAGTTACACCAAATGTTCTGCCAGTTACTAGAGTTGAACTTTGAATATCAGTAGTACTATTTTCTAATCGATAGTAAACTGTATAAGTTAAATCAGTTCTAGCTTCCCAATTAGCTGTTAGAGTAGCGTTAGATGAACCCATTGTGAATATTCCAGCACTCGTTATATTACTTCCTGTTCCACTAAGAGTCCAACCTGTAAAGTTATATCCATCTCTTGTTGGATCAGCAATTGTTACACTAGATCCATAATTGATAGTTTGTGGTGTTGTGCCACTCCAGGTACCACCATTAGCATCGACTGTTAAAGTAAAGTCTTTTATACTCCAATGAGCATAATAAGTTTTATCTCCTGTTGTTCCTAAAAGAATACCTGTCACTTGGTTTCCACCATCTTCTTCGGTATACCAACCTAAGAAATTGTGAGATTCACTACTTGCATTATTAAATGTGAAGTGATCAGTTACTTTATAAGTGCTTTCATTTGTAGGATTATTAACATTTACAACTCCACTATCATTTATATTAAATGTTAAATTATAAGTGTTTTCTGTCCAATCAGCATACAAGGTTAAGCTAGCTTTTACAGTATCAGTTACAAAGTTCCATTTATTTAGAAGTTCTTCTTCTTTATACCAATCAGCAAAGCTATACCCTAATTTAGTTGGATCATTTGGTTCATTAATTGTTTCATTGTATAACACATTGGTTATTGGTAAAACATTACTACCACCATTACTTTCAAAATCAACGGTATATTCATTAGCTGTCCAATGAGCATATAGAGTAACATCTCCTATATTACCACCAGCTAAAGTAGTAACTAAAGTACCACCAGTTGCTTCTGTATACCAGCCATCAAAACTATGAGAAGTACTTGTAGCAGCGACTAATGTATAAGTCCCAGTTGTTACATTATAAGTATGTAAGGTATTAGTTTCAGTTGCTCCAATAACTCCAGTTTGATTTAAATTATAAGTAATATTATAAGTAATTAAATTACATACAGCATTAATAGTATCATCACTTGTTATATTGGTAAAATCTATTCTATCCCAACTACATGTATAGCCAGTTTGTGGTGTAACAGTTGGAATATCAGTTAAATCATTACCCCAATCAACCCCTCTATATATAGAACTACCAGTTGAATCAATAAATGTTAAGGTGTGTTTTTTGATACTCCAATGAGCATAATAGGTTTTATCTCCTGTCGTTCCAGCAGTAATGCCAATTTCTTTAGTACCATTTACACTATCTGTGAACCATCCTAAGAAATCATGAGATGTACTACTTGCATTAGCAAATGTAATAGCATCATCTATCGTATAAGTACTTTCATTTGTAGGATTATTAGCATTTACAACTCCATTATCATTTATATTAAATGTTAAATCATAAATATCTTTTGTCCAATTAGCATATAAAGTTAAACTTGATTTTACCGTATCAGTCATAAAGTCCCATTTATTTGTCACAGATGATTCTTTATACCAATCAGCAAATGTATAACCTAACTTAGTTGGATCAGTTGGTTCATTTATTGTATCATCATATAAAACATCATTTATAGAATCTACCGAACTACCACCCATACTATTAAATGTTACAACATAACTATTTCTGGTATATTCAATTCTAACTACAGTAGATCCGTTACCAGCAATAGTTTCTTGGTTAAATGGTTTAACAGTAAAGCCAGTATAACTATTTTCTTCAGCTTCTGTTTCTTCCCCAGTTGTTCCGGCTAAATTGTCGGTTTCTTTATAACTATATGTACCATCTATATTTTGAAGATGATGTTCTACTTTATAAGCAGTATCGGTATTTGCCGTATATATTACATTAACTGTAACATCACCATCACCCATAGTTCCAGAAACCGTTGGAATACTTGGCGTATATCCAGCTATTGCTGGACTTTCTTTACTATAAGTTTCATTATAATCATAATCTCCTGTATAAGTAGGTGCTGCAATACTATTATCAGCATACTTATAAGTAATTGTTAAATCATAATTATTTATGGTATATGTACCAGTTACATCAACATCATGATCTGGCATTGTACTTGGAATGCTATCCCAACCACTAAATGTATAACCTGTTTTACTTGGTTCAGTTAAAGGAGTTATATCTTCTTCGTATTTCTTTGTAAATGAGTTATATTCTTCACCATCAACATAATAAGTTAAAGTATGACTATTTCTCGTATAATTAATTCTTACAACGGTAGAGCCATCACCTTCAATATTTACTTGACTAAATGACTCTGCTGTAAATCCGGTATAGTCTTTTGCTTCAGCATTAGTTAAAGTGTCGGTTGTTCCAGTTAAAGGATCTATATCAGTAGGTGTAAATTCATAAAGACCTGTTTCTAATGTCTCTTGATAGTGTTCTACCTTGTAAGCTGTATCGGTATTAGCTGTGTATTGAGCAGTTGCTGTTACAGTTCCTGTTAACAATGTAGAATCATCTATATCCCAACCAGTAAATGTATAGCCATCATTGGTTGTTACAGTTGGTTTAGAAATACTACCAAATGTTGAATTATAAGCCACATTTGGAGTTGAAGTACTATCTATTGAACCATGAGTTCCTGGAGCAAAGTTAATAGCAAAGGTTTTAACTTCCCATTTAGCATATAAATATATGTTGCCAGTAGTTCCCGCAGTAATATTTGTTACTGGAGACCCAGTTCCAGCAGGGTTGGTATACCAACCTAAGAAGTTATGAGAAGTACTTGACATAGTAGCTGTTATATTAAATGAATCTTCAACAGTATAACTTCTGCTAGCAGGAGTTGATGTTATTCCTACAATTCCGGTAGGTTTATTGGCATTATATCTTAAATTATAATAATTAACTTTATAATATACTTTTAAAACGGTAGAACCATCACCACGAACATAAGACACTAATCTATTATTAAAGTTCCAACTATCAAATGTATATCCAGTATATTTGTTTTTATCAGCTGTTGTAACACTAACTAGTGTATCAGTCTTAGCTGTTCTCGTTACGATGTCAGCTGTTTGTAAAGTGTTGCCTTTATAATACTCTACTTTATATGGAGTATTTAAATTAGCTCTATAAGTTACTATCACAATAAGATTATTAGCTGACATTGTTCCGCTAACAACTGATTTATCAGCTGTATATCCAGCTATCGTTGGAGTTGTTATATTGTAAGCTTCATTATAAGTAACTTGGCCAACATATGGAAGTCTAGCAGGCAAACCATTTTCATATTGATAATAAACTATTAAGCCATATCTATTAATTGTATAACTACCAGTTATTTCCACATTATTAGCTGGCATCTTACTTGGAATACTACTCCATCCATGGAATGTATAACCAGTTTTACTTGGTCTTGCTAAAGGTGTAATAGAATCATTATATTTTACATTAAATGTTTCATAAACTTCACCATCTATTTTATAAACTAATTGATAAACATTTCTCGTATAATTTACTCTTACTACTGTTGAACCATCACCAGCAATATTTTCTTGACTAAATGACTGAACTGTAAAACCAGTAATGGTTTTAGCTACTGCATTAGTTAAAGTATCAGTTTCTCCTGTTAAATTATCAGTTGCATATAAAGTATATGTACCATCTAAGTTTTCAGTATAATGTTCTACTTTATAAGCAGTATCTTTGTTAGCCGTATATGTAACATCAACTATTAAATCACTAGCACCCATTTGACCACTTACAATGGTCTTATTAGGAGTATAACCAGCTATAACAGGTGAAATAATACTATATAAAGTATGGTACACATAAGTTCCACTATAACTTGGAGCTGCTATACTTTGATCTCTATCATAAGCATAGTTTATTTTTAAACTATAACTGTTAATTGTGTATGTAGAAGTAATTGTTAAATTCTTTTTAACATTAGTAAATGCTTTATCCCAACTACTAAAAGTATATCCTTCATGGACTACTGCAGTTGGTGCTGTGGCATTAAGCCCAACCAAAACACTTTGGGTTTTTAAAACGCTGCTATCTATTCCATCTACAAATTTAACTTTATAGTATGTATCTTCATCATCAGGTATACCATTATTATTTTTATCGTCAGCATATTTAGTAACAAAAGTAGAGTCTTCAAGTATTTCACTTAAATCTGCTACTGTGTTTGTCCCTTCAATATACCAATCAACAAAAACTAAATTTTTATGTTCTGGTACAGTAGGAGCCGTAACTGCCTTTCCCAGTTCTACTGTTTTCTCTGCAAGCACCTCATCATCATAACTATCAATAAATTTTACATCTCTTGTAACTATTGCTTTATTTTCGATACCTTTACCAAAAGTTATCATGAAAAAACTTAAAAGCAAAAAGACAAGGATAGCTATGATTCTCTTTTTGTTTAGTCTCATTTATTTAACCCACCTTCCCTAAAAAAAGTAAATAAACTCTTACGAATAAAATATTATCACAAGAATTTCTGTTTTGCAATCATTTTACACTCAAATTTTGATTTTAGCTTGACAAAACAGCAATTTGGTTTGTTCAAATAAAAAAGTCAATCTTTTTAAGATTGACTCTTCTATAACTCTTTTATCGTATAAGGTTTTAATTCTGTAGAAAAGACAGCTATTATTCCTGATCTTGTTTCTTGAGGGGAATTAGCAGTTGTTTTAAATCCTAAATATGAATATCCTTCTTTATCAAGATTTTTAACATATTCATTTATTTTATCTAAGTAATATTCACCATTTATTTTAAAATTACTAATATTAATAAAATTGATATCTTCTTTAACACTATTTTTTATTAATTCAAAAGCTATTGCTGAAAACAAATCCCCAGCAGCGTTTTCCCAAAAACGATCAGTTGGATCAACATTACTAAATATAACTTGTTTTATTTCTTCTAATAATGTATAGCATTCTTGAGATTTTCCTTCTTTATACAAATCATAGCTTTTTAAAAGTTTCTCTTTTACTTCTTGATATTTTTCTTCCACATTTATTCTCCTTTCTTCTTTTATTATGAGGCTGTATAGTTTATCTTGATCATTTTGGCAAGAATTATCTAAACTATTAATTATTTTATTTACACTATCTAAAGCTTTTTTAGTATTAGAAAATTGTTTCTCTAATTCAGTTTTTCTATTAATAAATTGTTCTTTTTCTGCTTTCGTAATAATATTATGTATTTCTGTTAATTTAAAACCTAAATCTTTTAATCTATTGATAGCTTTAGTTTTTATTAATTCTTCATCTGTATAATATCTATAATTGTTATATTTACCTGTTGATTTAGGTTTTAAAATGTTTAAAGAATCATAATATCTTAATGTTTGAACAGTTAGACCACTTATTTTAGCAAATTCTTTTATTCGATACATAATCCACCTCACTATTTCATATTAACATTATAGTAAACAATAGAGTCAATAGTAAATAAAAAACACTTTTAAAAGTGTTTAAGTTTTACTAATTCTATTTAAAGGCCAAATTATAAATAAAGACTTACCAACTATATCTTCTTTGGATACTAAACCTAAAGAAGAATCACGACTATCTAAAGAATCTTCTCTATTATCACCTAATACTAAGTACATATCACTAGGTATCACTCCATCAGGGCACTTTTCTATAGAACATATATCAGAAAACATAAAATTATTGGTTTCTACATCATCACTTAGAAATTCTTCGCTATAAGCTTCGCCATTTATATATAAAATATTATCTAAGTAATGAATTTCTTCACCAGGAAGCCCTATTATTCTCTTAACATAAAAACTACTATCAGCAGTTTCAATAGCTACAACATCATTTCTTTTAATTGAAAATAATTTATAGCTTATCTTAGAAAGCGCTGCTACATCACCATCTTTTAAATTAGGAGCCATAGAATTACCAACTGTTTGATGAAAAGAAAAAACATAAACAAAAATAAATATTGTTCCAATAATAACAATAATATAAGCTAATGTATCTTTAAAAAACTCTTTTACTCCTCTAAAATCTGGCATAATATACCTCTTAATTAAATCTATTCATTTGTTTCATCATTTGATTTATTTGTTTTTGATTAGGTTTTCTTCCCATACTAGACATTAATGTCTCAATCATTTTTTCATTAATTGGGGGATTTTTCTTTAGATACTTTTTCATAAATATTCTCGCTAAGAAAAAACCAATTACTATTCCGGGGATTAATCCTACTAAAACAAGTAAAATATCATGTAACATATTCTCAACTCCGTTCTCTATTTATTATAACATAAATTAACGATGCTTAGTCATACTAATCATTTTAGCATGAACAACTGTTCTTTTAGTATTATTACTTGAACATGTCGATAAAGTTATAATATTATCAGTATCGCTTACACTAGTATTAAAACTATATTTACTTCTTTCTAATAATGTTGATAAAAACTTATCATAATTTAAAGATTTAAAACTGGTCCTTAGATAATAGCCTTCTTCTTTAATAGTATAACTACTAAATATTTGATATCTTATAACATAATCTTTGGTAATTAGTTTTATTATGTGAACATCTTTATTATCTACCCAACTTTTACTTAAAGCTTTTTTTAAAGTTCCAAACATTGTTCCATTTATTCTATTATGGCCATATATAA
>DAOSVX010000013.1:0-14885 GCA_035379765.1 Bacilli bacterium
TACAGCATCTAGTATATTTAACATTCTAACACCTCATTATAATTATATTATAATATTAATGAAAAATAAAGCTAATTATGTTAAAATTAAATAGAGGTGTCCTATGACAATTGTATTTAAAGTTAGTAATAATGTTAAAAAAATGATGATGGATTATTATCAAGATTTAAGGGTCCCTAAAACTCCACCCTATGCTCTTTTCCAAGCTAATGAAGGTGGAACTATTATTACTTTGTATAATTCTTCTAAAGTAGTATTTCAAGGTATTAGTGCTGATATTGATGCTAATATGTGGATAGATCAAGAGCTTCATTTAAATAATCGTAATATTAGAAAAGAAATAGAACTAGAAAACAAGAAAAAAGAAGATAAAAAAAAGGATAAATTAGATTATCGTTATTACAACATGAGTACTGTTGGATCTGATGAAGTTGGTACAGGAGATTATTTTGGGCCTATTGTCGTAACAGCTTCTTTTGTTCCAAGTAATAAAGTATTAGAATTAACTGATTTAGGAGTTAGAGATTCTAAAAAATTAACTGATGAAAAAATGCTTAAAATTGGTCCTGAATTAATTAAAAATTTTAAACATGTTACAATTATTTTAAATAACAAAAGCTATAATGAATACCAAGCAAAAGGCTATAATATGAACAAAATAAAAGCTATTCTTCATAATAAAGTTCTTACTGAGTTATTAAAAGAAGATATAAAATATGAAAAAATAATAGTTGACCAATTTGTCTATCCAAAAAAATATTACGAACATATTAAAGAAGCAAAAGAAAAAACTACTAATATTACTTTCTTAACTCACGCTGAAGACGTTTGCTTGAGTGTCGCTGTATCAAGTATTATAAGTAGATACATTTTCTTAAAAGAAATGGATAAACTAAGTAAAGAACTAAAAACAAATATTCCTAAAGGGGCTTCTACCCTAGTAGATGAAGTTGGTAAAAAAATACTGGATAAATATGGAATAGAAAAATTAAAGGAAATAACAAAATATAATTTTAAAAATACAGCAAAAATAAAAGGCGAATAAAATTCGCCTTTTTTAAATTAAATCTTCTGTTATATCAAATATATTACCATTAATGTCTTTAGCATATACAACATAGCCAACTGGTTCATATTCAAAAATTAGAGTATCTTCTACGTAATAAATTTTAACAATATCAGTTAAATTACCAAAATCTGTTATCATTACTACTTCATTACCACAATCCAAACTATCTATATCTAATGCTGACAAAGTACCATCTTCTTTTATAAACACTAATCTATTGTTGCCATCACAAACATCACTTTTATCGGCATATACTTCAAATACTTTTATGACATCTGTTTCAACAACTTGTGAATTGACATATACATCTCCTGACTCAGTAATTCGAATCCTATAATGTTCATTATGATTTAATGTTTTTAGTTCTTCATTCACTCTATTAGTTATAGCTGTTTCAACAAATTCTTCATAGTTAGTCTTTTTGTCAGTAACTTTGCTTTCGGCTTCTGTTTCTACATTATCTTCTTTTAAAAATTCATTATAAACATAATAACCACCAAACCCTACCGTTGTTATTAACAGCAACAAAAGCAAAATAACTACTAGCCCTTTTTTATTTTTTCCCACTTTATTAACACCTTTCTCATTCTGCATCTATTATATATAAATTATAATTTTCTGTCAAGTTTATAATCCCAATAAAAACATTTCTAAGCCAGAATAGCCATTAACTTTACCACTTTTTATTTTAAAATCTAAATCTCCTAAAGAAACTAGCTTATCTAATAATTCTTGTTCATTAAAATTATAGGAATTACTAATAGCAATATCTACTCTATAAGGATGAATCTTTAATTCACTAACTATCCTACTCTTGTCATAACCTTTATTTAAATAATATTTAATAGTATAAATTAAACGATATTGACTAGCTAAAAGACCTATTAACATAACTGGTTCTTCTTTATTTTCTCTTAATTTATCAAATACTTTAAAAGCTTTATCCATGTTTTTAGCAATAACAGCATCACTAAACTTAAAATTAGTTATTAAAGTTTCATTAGATACAATATTACTTATTTCATTATCCTCTATTACACTTTTATCTTCATAACAAATTAATAATTTATCTATTTCTGGTAATATTAAATCGTAATTACTTTGACATAATTCAATAATTTGCTTAATAGCTTTTAAAGATATTTTTTTGTTATTAGCTTTAAATTTTTGAGATATTATTTCTATTAAATCTTTCTCTTTTAAAGGTTTCTTTATAATTACAGTAGCTTTTTCTTTAAATAGTTTTACTATTTTCTTTCTTTCATCTAAAGCCTTAAAAGTAGTAAATATAATTGTTGTATTAGGATTAGGATGATCCATATAATTTGTTAACAAAGATATATCTATATCTTTAGATGAATTACTATTAAAAATATAAGAATTTTTAACTACTATATACTTTTTATCAGCAAATAAAGAAACATACTCAGCTTCTTCAATTAGATCCTCTAAAGAATTTTCTTCTAAATCAAAGTTAATAGTATTTTCCTTAGTTATTTTTTTTATTTCTTCTTCGGTTTCATTATAACTAGAACTGCTTATTAAATAAAGATTCATAATATCACCTATATTTATTATATAACATTTAGGATAGAAATTACCAACAAATACTATTGTTGTATTAAATATTGTTTAGTAATTATTCTTTTATCACTACAATATTCCATTATAAATTTATTATCTTTTTTACATATAATTATACCAATAGTTTTGCCTTGATTAACTTTCTTTATATTATTATCAATATAATTCATATAAATTTGTATTTGACCAATATGTTCTTTTTTTAGTTCAGTTACTTTTAATTCTATCACTACATAACATTTAAATTTAATATTATAAAGTAATAAATCAACGTAATTATAGTTATTCCCAATTTTTATTTTATATTCATTTTCTATAAAACTAAACCCAGATCCCAGTTCTTTCATAAATGATGGTAAATCTTCTAATATTAACTTTTGTAGTATTTTTTCGGAAATGTTGGCATAATTACTAATATTCTTAATTAATATTGGATTTTTAACAAAATCGACTATATCATACTCAGTTTTGCTGATTAATTTTTATTTTGTAACTTCATCTAATCTACCATATTCATTAGCTTTAATTCTTCTTTTTAATTCATCTCTAGTAATTAACATATTTTCGCATATTTGTATATAATAATTGATTTCATTAACATCTTTTAAAGGTATTAATTCTCTATAATGACTCCAACTCAATTGGTGCCCCATTAGGGCACCTTTTTCAATTATTATATAAAATTGTCTCATTCTTTTTAAATTTGAAATGCCATATCCTTTTCCTATATCAATAGTCAGTTTATTTGAGTATTCAATTATTATTCCTTCCCCATAGTTTTTACCAGCTTCACTTAACATTTTTCCAACATTATAATACGTATTTAAATCACTTCTATTAATCGAGTAATTTTTTATTTTTCTATTTATCTCATTATTTATTAATTCATTTTTTATTTCATTATAATAGTTCATTTATATTCCTTTCTACGGTATATAAGTTTTAATGTTATATTTGTTATTATTTATTTTAATTAATATACTTCCATCTTGATCAGTTCTATAAATTGTACTATTTGCTAAAATATTTAAAACACTTTCTTTAGGATGACCATATCTATTATTTTTACCAACACTAATTAATGAACATTTAGGATTGATACTATTTATAAATTCTTCACTACTACTAGTGTTTGATCCATGATGACCTACTTTTAAAAAATCGATATCAATTAAATTATATTTATCTAATATATCTTCTTCTCTTATAACTCCAGCATCTCCCATAAATAAAAATTTGTAGTTGTTAATATTTAAATATACAACACTAGAATTATCATTTTCATTATCATAAATACTAGTATTTAAAAATTGCAATTCATAATCACCTATATTTTCTACTTCTGGCACTTGGTAATAATCTATATTTTTGCTTTCCAAAACTTTAATTAATTTATTTTCCAAAGTATTGTAATCACCTATATTAAATATAACTTTTTTAATCTTAAGGTTATTAACTAAATTAAATGAATCACCTATATGATCATTATCACCATGGGTAATTATTAATAAATCTAAATGATTTAGGCCAATACTTTTTAAAAAAGTAATAGTACTATCACTAACATTATAAGTACTATTTCTTTCTTGCCAGTCTTCTTTAAAGTATTCTACTTTGCCACCAGTATCTATCATAACAACTTCTTTTTGATATTTAGTTATAATAACTGCCGAATCCCCCTGACCAACATCTAAAAAATAAACATAATTATTGTAATCAAAGTTATTATGGAATCTATTTAGTATTAACATTATAAATATTATTATTAAATATCTTAATTTAGATTTTTTTATAAAAAGAATTAATAATATATAATAGATAATCCAAAAAATGATGCTGATTTTAGGTATTAAAAAAGCTATTTTTAAATTCAAACTGCTTAATAATTCTAGTAAATTAATAGCTAATTTAAAAATATAATTTAAAAAAGGTAGTAGTAAAGTTAATAAAGATAAAGGATATATAATAAAAGTAACTAAGGGTACAAATATTAAATTATTAATAATACTTAGTAAATTAACTTCATAAAAGTTCATTCCCGTAACACCTAAACTAAACAAAAAGGCTATAAAAGAAACTTTCAATAAGCTAACAAAATAATTTTTATTACTTAGTTTTTCGCTAGCCATAATAAGACCAAAAGAGGTTAAAAAAGAATATTCAGCTCCTAGATCATATAATATAAAAGGATTAATAATAATTAAGATACTTAAAGTTAAAATATAAATATTTAGGATTTTAATGTTAGTATAAAATATTTTATTTAAACTAAGCAAAGAAAAAAACAGAGTGGCTCTCATTACCGAAGGAGCAAATGAAGTTAGAAAAATATAAAACAACAAAAATAACATTGTAATAATATATCTTTTAGTTTCTTTTATTCTTATTTTTTTAAGTAAAAACAAAAGCAATCCTGAAAATAAGCCAATATGCATGCCGGAAATAGCAAATAAATGGCTAACTCCTAGGGTTTGGTAATTTTTATAGATATCCTCATCTAATTTACTTTTATCTCCCAAAATAAACATTTTTAAATAACTGGAGGTATCAGAATAACTATTAATTCTTGTTATTAATTTATTTTTAATTTTATAGAAAAAGGGTGGATTATTATCTACTATTGCTATTTCATCAGTTGTCATTATATAAAATATTTGATGATTATATAAATACTTTTTATAATTAAAAGTGTTAGGAATAGTATTATTATTTGGTTCTGTTAATTCACCCTTAATATTTATAGTTATTCCTAATTTTAAATTTTCTATTAACATTTCTTTTTCTTTTAAAGAAGCAATATAATAGATTCCTTTTATTTTTTCTTTATCTTTTATAATAAAAGATAATTTGTCACCATCAATATTATATTTTATTAATTTGCCAGTTATATTATTTGTATTTAAATCATATTTACTTTCATATTTAATTAAGATAGTTTTAGCTATAAAAAATAAAAAAGCTATTATTAAAAATATATAATAAGGATAATTACACAGTAATATTTTCCTTAATTTGAGCAAAGATAGACTCTCCTATTCCCGTGACATTCATTATTTCTTCAATAGTTTGAAAATTACCGTTATCCTCACGATAGCTAATTATATTTAAAGCTTTGCTTTCACCTATACCCGATAAAGTCATTAATTCTTCTTTAGTAGCTGTATTAATTGATATTTTAGTAGTGGTTTCATTTTGTTCTTCAGTTGTTTTAGTATCATCTTCACTTACTACTACACTTGTGGTTTCATTTTCTAAACATTCTGTTATATCAACGGCATCACATTCACAAGTTACTTCTTCTTTAGTCAAAGCTTCTGCTAAAGCACTTTTGCTAGAAATAATAATTACCATTTCACTAGTTACAGTTTTACTTAAATTAATATTTTTAGTAGTTGCTTTTTTAGTTAAACCTCCCGCCATAGATATAACATCATTAACAATAGCATCACTAGACACTTTATAAACTCCAGGATTTTTAACATAACCTTTTATATCAACATATACATCGGTAGTTATATTGGCTTCTTCTTTTTCTTCTACTGTAATAATTTTTTCTTCCATCATTGGTTCTTTAGTAAAGTATAAAAATGTCATAATACCTAAAGCAATTAAGATAACTAAAATAATTATTTCTTTATAAAACTTTTTTAAAATATCTATTACTTGTTCCATTTACCTCACCTCCTATCTTTTATATTAACTAGTTAGTACTTATTTCCTTTAAAATAAAAAATGATTCTTTTTTGAATCATTTTTGACATTTAGGACAGTAGTAAACCGTTCGACCATTTAACTTTTGTTTTTCAATAACACTACCACATACACAGCATTTTTCTTTATCTCTTTTATGAACTTTTAATTCTTGTTGAAACATTCCTGTAACACCTAAAGAAGAGGTATAACTTTTTATAGTTGTTCCACCCATCATAATAGCTTTAGATATTATTTCATTACTAGCTTTAACTATTCTTTCCGCTTCTTTTTTGCTGATATCTTGGCCTTTTTTAAAAGGATTTATTTTAGCAGCAAATAAAACTTCATTAGCATATATATTCCCTAATCCACTAATAATTGATTGATCTAGCAAAAGAGTTTTAATGGTAATACTTTTATTTTTTAATTTATTTAGTAAATAATCAGCTGTTAAATTAGTAGAATTTGGTTCATAACCTAATTTTTTTAAACAAGGAGCATCATTTAAAGTATCCTTTTTTACTATTAACATTCTGCCAAACTTTCTTGTATCATGATACCTTAAATCAGTGTTATCAACAAAAGTAATAATAATATGTTCATGTTTTACAATAGGATCATTATGACTCTTTAAGAAAAATTTTCCTTCCATTCTTAAATGACTTAATAAATCATAATCATTATTAAGTTCTAATATTAACCATTTTCCTTTTCTATCAATATTAATAAATTTAGCCCCTATTAAAGCTTTTTTAAATAAATCTAAATCACATTCAATAATTCTGTCATATAAAATATTAACATCTTTAATTTTTTTATTTAAAATTTGTCTTTTTAAAGTATTTCTAACTGTTTCTACTTCAGCTATTTCCGGCATTATTATCACTTCCTATAACTTTTGAATATAATTAGGATTCTTTTTTCTATATTCGTTTGGCCCTGCTGCTTCAAAACCATTTTTTAAGGCAACATTTTTACTATAAAGACTACTCATTGGAATAATAGTTAGTCTAACATATTCTACATTAGTATTAGCAAAAATATATTGGCACATTTCATTTAAAGCCGCTGTAGCATAACCTCTGTGCATTTGATCTTTACGAGTTACATAAGATACATCAGTTATGTTAGCATCAGAATAATAATCAACTCTTAAATCTACTACGGGTACTTCTTCTTCCAAAAACAAATATTCTCCAGTAGTGCCTAAAGAAGAACCACCAATTGTTTTATAAAACAACGCAAAACCAGACAGTTTTTCTTCATCTTCTACTGGTTGTTTTAATCCCATTTTAATCATTAATTTGCGAGTTTCTTCCCATTTAGGATTACTTGCCAAAATAAATTCATAAAGTTTCTTTACACTTTCTATATCTAATTTAGTAACTTTTAATAACTTGCCCATATGCTCTCCTTAGTTGGCTTCGTACCAATTGTCTCCTTCGTCTATTCCAACTTTAATTGGGACACTTAATTTTATAACATTTTCCATTTTATCTTTAACTATTTTTCGAACTGTTTTTTCTTCACTTTTAATAGTATCAAATATTAATTCATCATGGACTTGTAAAAGCATTTTAGTTTGCAGTTTTTGTTTTTTAAATTCAGCCGCTATTTCGACCATGGCTTTTTTAATAATATCGGCACTAGTACCTTGAATAGGTGTATTTAAAGCTATTCTTTCTCCCGCATTACGAATCATATAAATTGGACTATTTAATTCTTCAATCATTCTTTTACGATTAAATAAAGTTGTTACATAACCATCTTTATAAGCCTGTTTAATAATATTATCCATATACTTTTTAACACCGGGATAAAATTCATAATACTTTTCAATAAATTTTTTAGCATCTTTAGCACTTATATCTAAGTTTTCGCCTAATCCAAAACCACTTATACCATAAACTATTCCGAATATAACTGCTTTAGCACTTTTACGCATACTCTTGGTAACGGCATTTTCATTAACTTCAAATATATCACTAGCTACTTTAGTATGAATATCATCTCCATTATTAAATGCTTCTATAAGACCATTATCTTTTGATATGTGAGCTAAGATACGCAATTCTATTTGGGAATAATCAGCACATAAGAATATGGAATTAGGACTAGGCAAAAAAGCTTTTCTAATCTTTCTGCCTTCTTCTTCTCTTACCGGAATATTTTGAATATTGGGTTCTACTGAAGATAATCTTCCTGTTCTAGTTAAATTTTGTTTAAAAATAGTATGAATTTTATTATCTTTATCAATATATTTACAAAGGCCTTCTAAATAAGTAGAATTTAATTTATCTAGATTACGATACTCTAGCACTTTGGAAATAATAGGATGAACATCATTTAATTTATGTAATACTTTAATATCGGTTTTATAACCTCTTTTAGTTTTTTTACCACCTGGTAATCCTAACTTACCAAACAAAATATTTCCTAATTGCATTGGACTAGAAATATTAAATTCTTCTCCAGCTAGATCATAGATATCTTTAGATATCATTTCTAATTTTATTTTAGTAGTACTTTGCATATCTTCCAAGACTTTTTTATCTACATGAATACCATTATATTCCATGTCTGTCAAAACATTTATTAAAGGCATTTCAATATCATTAAACAATTCATCCATATTTTCTTTTTTTATTTCTGCTAAATACTTATCTTTACTTTCATATATATATTTAGCTTTTAAAATACTATCATTTTTTATCTTGTCTAAATCTTGATATTTATCTTTACTTAATTCTTTTAAAGTACTAATATTTATCCCTTTTTTATTTATTATATAAGCTATATCATCACTATTAGAATGGTTTAACAAATAAGTAGCAATCATTAGATCATAATTAACATTGAGTATCTCCAAGTTTTCTTCTTGCATTTTATATAAAGTCTTTTTTAAATCAAAAGTATATTTTTCTAAACCTTGATATTTTAAAAAGAAGTCTTTAATTATCTTTTTATCTAAATAATAACTACTTTTTCCATCATAAAGACTCATACCAAGAATGTTAGCATGATGATAATTTTCCTTATCTAAATCCAAAAAGAAAGAAAAACTAGAATTAATATTTAAATCTGGTAAATCAGTTATATAAGTATAATTGCTAGACTCAGATGTTTTAGTTTTTAAATTTTTTAAAAAAGAATAAAATTCTAAGTCTTCAAAAATAATTTTTAATTCTTTATTATCAGGTCCGCCATACTTTAAATCGGCCAATTTTATATCAAGTGGAACTTCTTTATAAATAGTTGCTAGTTCTTTACTAAAGAAAGCTTTTTCTTGATCATTTATTAATTTAGTTTTTAAAGCGCCTTTAATATTATCAATATTTTGGTATACTCCTTCAACTGTTTTATATTCTTGAAGTAATTTTAAAGCCGTTTTATCACCTACTCCTTTAACACCAGGTATATTATCAGATGAGTCACCTGACAATGCTTTTAAATCAATTATATTAATTGGAGCTATCCCAAAATCTTTTTTAAAAGTTTCTTCGTTATACCTAATAAAACCTTTAGTTTTTAATAATTTAACATCAGTTTCATAATTTATTAATTGTAATAAATCTTTATCGGAAGATATGATAGTTGAATCAAAATCTTGATCTTTTAAACACATTTCTACTAAAGTCCCAATAATATCATCAGCTTCATACATTTCTTTTTCTAAATAAGTTATTCCCATCGCTTTAAGTATTTTTTTAGCTACGGGCATTTGTTTTAACAAATCTTCATCTATTTCTTTACGACCCGCTTTATAAGCTGAATATTTTTCATGGCGAAAGTTCTTACCAATATCAAAAGCTACTGCCATATAATTAGGTTTTTCTTCCGTTATTATTTTATTAATCATTGAGGTAAAACCATACAAAGCATTAGTAGGAAATTTTTTAGAATTTCTTAAAATACTCCCCGAATATAAAGTGGCATAATAACTTCTATACATAAGATTATTGCCATCTACTAATATCAGCTTTTTCATACCATCACCTCTAGTAAATATTATACCATAAAAAAAGAGCTTTAGAATAAGCTCAACTGACTTGATTCAGGAAGGCCTTCTAAAACTCCTAGACTTCTTAATTTATCAGTAGTAGTTTTACTAATATGACATCTTTGTTGAAAGTCTTCTACACTAGTAAATTCTTTTTCATTTCTTTCTTCGATTATTTTAGAAGCAACTGTATCACCTAATCCTTCTAAAGCTCGAAAAGGAATATATAAACTCTTTTGATCTTCACTAATAACAAAATTAGAACCATCTGACATGGTTAAATTAATATTTTTAAAACTTAAGCCTCTTTCACACATTTCTAATGCTACTTTTAAAACATCAGCCGTATCTTTTTCTTTATTAGTAGCATCATAGCCTTTTAAAGTAATCTCGGTAATTTTTCTTCTAATAGTATTACTGCCTCCAACCATAGCAGAAACATCAAAATCGTTACAACGCTTTGAAAAATAAGCCGCATAATAATATATTGGATGATATACTTTAAACCAAGCTACTCGGTAAGCCATCATAACATATGCTGTAGCATGAGCTTTAGGGAATAAATATTGAATTTTCTTAGTAGAAGCTATATACCAATCAGGTACCTTGCTTTCTTTCATTTGTCCAGAAATTTTCTCCCATTTTTCCGGAAATTTTATTTGGTTTTTATTGCCTAAGTTCTTTCTAACAAATTCCGTAATTTGGAAAGCATCAAAACCAGGTATACCATAACCAATTAAATCCGATATTAAATCTTCTCGACATCCTAATACTTTATCAAAAGTAGCTGTTTTATTCATTATTAATTCTCTAATATTTCCATTCCAAACATTAGTACCATGAGCTAAACCAGATATTTTAACTAAATCAGAAAAACATTTAGGTTTGGTTTCTTCTAACATACGAATAGCAAAATTAGTGCCAAATTCTGGTATTCCTAAAGATCCTGTAACAGCATTAATTTGTTCTTTAGTTACCCCAAGTACTTTAGGAGAATTAAAGATAGATAATACTTTAGGATCATCAAAAGGAATAGAAGTTATTTTAATTCCCGATAAATCTTCTAAGGCTTTTAACATGGTGGGATCATCATGACCTAAAATATCTAGTTTTAAAACATTATCATGAATAGCGTGGAAATCAAAATGAGTTGTATACCAAGATGATTTATCGTCATCAGCAGGATATTGATATGGAGTAAAGTCAAAGACATCCATATAACGAGGAATAACAATAATACCACCTGGATGTTGACCAGTAGTTCTTTTAATACCAGTTATTCCTTTAGCTAATCTTTCTATTTCCATACTACGCATAATAATATTATTATCTTCACAGTATCCTTTTACAAAACCATAAGCAGTTTTATCAGCTACTGTACCAATTGTTCCAGCTCTAAAAACATTTTCTTCGCCAAATAATACTTTAGTATAATCATGAGCTTGAGATTGATTTTCCGAAGAAAAGTTCAAATCAATATCAGGGACCTTTTCGGCATTCCAACCTAAGAAGGATGAAAATGGTATATCTTGACCTTCTTTTTGCATTGGAATATGACAATCTGGACATTTAAAATCTGGTAAATCATACCCACTTTTATAGTTTAAAGAAAAAGCTTTTCCATCTTTTTCAAAGATCGATTTATGACATTTTGGACATAAATAATGAGGTGGCAAAGGATTTACTTCGGTAATATCCATCATCGTAGCTACTAAACTAGATCCTACTGAGCCACGAGATCCAACAAAATAGCCATCATCGTTACTTTTTTTAACTAGTTTTTCCGCAATTAAATATAAAACCGAATAACCATTACTAATAATTCCATTTAATTCTTTTTCTAGACGTTCTTCAATTAATTCTGGCAATTTTTCACCATACATTTTATGAGCTTTTTTATAAACCATATCTCTGGTTATACTATCAGAATTTTCCATAACTGGTGTATATAATTTGTCTTTAATAATTTGTAATTCTTCAAATAAAGAAGCAATATCATTAGGATTTTTAACAACTATTTCTTCTATTAAATCTTCGTCTTCTAAAAAAGTAAATTCGTTTTTCATTTCCTTAGTATTCATAAAATACATATCGGGGACTATGGTTTTATCTCTTCTAAATAAAGGATGAAATCCAACAGTTGGTATTTTTTGATTAACAATAATCTTACGATAAATAGTATCTTCTTTATTTAATTGATGAACATCTCCAGTAGCACATACTTTTTTACCAATTGATTTAGCAACTTCAATAATCTTTTTAATATTATTAAGCAAATCTTCTTTAGAAGTAAATTCACCTCGTTCGATTAAATATTCACAAATACTAGGAGGATTTACTTCAATAAAATCATAAAATAACATAGTCTCTCTTAGTTCATCATCAGTTTTACTTTTAGCAGCATTAAATACTTCTCCATTAACACAACCACTACCTAAAATAAGCCCTTCTTTATTTTTTATAATTTCACTTTTAGGTATTCTAGGAACTTTATATATGTATTTAGTATTAGCCAAACTAACTATTCTAAAAAGATTCTTTAACCCTACTGAATTTTGGGCATAAATAGTCATATGATAAGGACGATTAAATTTAAGTAAGGTATTTAAATCAATACTATCTACTAGTTTATTAACTGTGTCTATTTCTCTAGTTAAAAATAGTTTAATCATTTTATGAAAGACTTTGGCAGTAGCTTCAGCATCATAATCAGCACGGTGATGGGAACCTTCATCAAATTCTATATTATACCTTTTAGTAAGAACTGATAAATTATGTTTATACTCATCAGGATCAATCATTCTACTTAATTCTAGAGTATCTATTACAGTATTAGCAAATTTAGGTAACTTATATCTACTGCAACCTATTTCTAAAAAAGATATATCAAACTTAGCATTATGAGCTACCATTGGTAAATCTTTGACCCATTTTAAAAATTCTTTTAAAACCTCTTCTTCATTTCTTTTACCTTTTAACATTTTATCAGTGATACCTGTTATTTCTGTTATTTTAGGTGGCAATTTTCTTTTCGGATCAATAAGTTCATCAAAACGATCAATTATCTCCCCATTTTTTATTTTAACTGCGCCTATTTCAATCATTTGATCTCCACTAGCAGCATTAAAACCAGTTGTTTCAGTATCAAAAACAACATAAGTTTGATCTTTAAAATTATAATCTTTTAAATTATGGACAACGGATACATCATCATCTATAACGTTCATTTCGACACCATAGATAATTTTTATGCCTTCTCTTTCTTTATAAGCTTCAGGATAACTTTGCAAGCCATTATGATCAGTTATAGCAATTGCAGTATGTCCAAAAGCTTTAGCTTGTTTAATTAAAGCTTTAACGCTTACCACTGAATCCATTTGACTCATAAAAGTATGAGTATGTAATTCTACTCTTTTATCTAAGGCTTCATCAACTCTTTTTGCTCTTTTAGAAGGAATATTTTCCATATTACGAATATTTAATACTAAATCTTTGGCATAGGTATCAAACTCTACATAGCCTTCTATTTTATACCAATTATTCTCGCTTATTTTAGTAAATATATCTTTAGAATTTTCTAAAGCTTTACCAAAAAACTTTATTTTGGCAAGCAAACTATCAGTATCATCACTTATTTTTAAATTTATTAAATGAACCTTATCTCTGGTAACATAATCTATACCAAAAACATAGGCTTCTACAACCACATCTTTTATTTCATTAATTATATTATTTAAAGATATATTATTTTCGTTTTTAATAGCATTACCATAAACAATATTAGATTCTGGTTCTTTATTTTTAGTTACTACTACTTTTACTTCCGTTTTTCTTTCATTTAAATTTACTTTGTTTTCTAAAACTTTTGTTTTTAAAGAAAAATCTTTATAGCCATATTGTTCTAATAATTTAATTAAATTTTCTTTTTCTTCTTTTAAGAGTTTTTCTTCTATTTTTGACTCAACTTCAATTGTTATTTCTTTATCATTTATGGTTATATTATTGTCAAGTATTCCTGATAATGAAGGCCTTTTTTTAACTAGTTTTTTTAAGATAAATTTAAAAGTTTTAATTACTAAATCTTTGTTTACATTATTTATTGTTATGTTTACATTTACTTTATTTTGACCATTTATTCCTTTAGTGCATTTCTTTAATAGTTTGCTTATAACACTAGGGTTTAAATGGTTTTCTGATACTAAAAAAACTGAAAAAGATTTATTTTTCTTTTTTACTATTACTTTAGCTATTTTTACTTCTTTAAAGTCTTCATTTTTGTCGACAAAAGAAATACTCCTAAAAAATCTTTTTAGTTCATCACTCATAACATTACTCCCACTATTTTTTATATCATCAGTTATAAATATTATAACACGATTTATTAATTATTTTTAACAATATTCGAAACAACAATTTGATATTTATCAAAGCGTTTGGTTACTTGGCCATATAAGTAGATTAAATCCCCTTCTTTTAGATCTTTTACTAAAATATTTTTCTTAGGGAATATAACTCCACTTATTGTTCCTGTTTCATCAC
>DAOSVX010000014.1:0-14480 GCA_035379765.1 Bacilli bacterium
AAATTATATCATATTTCCTTTTCTTCCAATATAATTTCTTCTATTTGATATTTTTCTTTGTTTGTTTCATTTATAATTAATTCTTCAATATATAAAGTGGCTTTAAAATCTAGTTCACAGTTTAATATTAAGTCTTTTAATTCTTTATTACAATTAATAACTAATTTTTTTACGGTGGTTTTTAATGATACATTTTTATTAGTTTTTACCCCTCTTACTTCACTAATTATAGCCATTATAGTATCAACCATTGGGTTATTAGCAATATTTAAATTAAGAGGCTTAAACTCTGTTAAATGAATGGATTTATCTTTATAAAGTTCTCTATATATTTCTTCAGTTAAATATGGAAAATAGATAGAAAACTTTTGAAGTAATTTATAAAGAATAGTATAGATTGTTTTTTGTCCAGAATATCTTTTATCTATACCAAAGTCTTCTGGACGATATAGACGATGTTTAACTATTTCTATATAGTTATCACAAAAATTCCAAAAGAATTTTTCTAAAACATTTAAACCAAGTCCTACTTCGTAGTCATCTAAATAATTCGTAAATTGTTTTTCCATTTCTAAATATTTAGATATAATCCATTCATCTACTAGTTCTAATTTTACTTCATCTTTATCTTGGTAATCAGTTAAATGCATTTCAACAAACTTAGAAACATTCCAAAGTTTATTAGCTATCTTCTTGCCTCTTTCCAATGTTTCTTCATTAAATAATATATCTGTACCAGTTCTCCCACTACCAGCCCAATATCTAACAACATCAGCGCCATATTTATCAAGTAAAAGGATTGGATCTGTGGTGGCATTAGATTTGCTTTTACTTATTTTTTCACCTTTAGAAGCCATAATAAATCCTGATATCATAACATTTTTCCAAGGAATTTCTTTAAAATGATAAAAACTTTTAACTATCGTATAAAAATCCCAAGTACGAATTATATCATGAGCATTAGGTCTTAATGCCATTGGTCTTATAATGTCTTCAAGACTATTTTCTTGTTTATAACGCATATTTATTAAAGGAGTTACTGAACTAGTTGCCCAAGTATCCATAACATCGGTTTCGGGAGTTAAATCTTCATTTCCACAAGTACATTTTTTCTTCGGTTTAGTTGTTAAAGGGTTTACTGGTAATTCATCTTCATCAGCGACAATAATATTTCCACATTTAGGACAATGCCATACTGGAAATGGTACACCAAAATATCTTTGACGAGATATACACCAATCCCACATAATATTATTTACCCATTCAGTATATCTAGCTTTCATATGAGCCGGATACCAATTAATCATATCACCCATTTTTAGAAAATCTTCTTTGTGATTCATAATATCTATGAACCATTGTTTAGTTATAGTATATTCAATTTCTTTATGACATCTTTCATGAACTTGTACTTCATGAGAGATATTTTCTTTTTTAACTAATACTTCTAAGTTATCTAAATCTTCAATTATAGCTTGTCTAGCCTCTTTAGCCTTCATTCCTTGGTATTTTAAAGCTATATCAGTCATAAAACCATCTGGGGTTAAAGCTTGTTTTAAAGGTAAATTATATTTTTTCCACCATTCTATATCAGTTTGATCACCAAAAGTACAACACATAACTATGCCACTTCCTTTAGTAGGATCAGCTTTTTCATCAGCCATAATTGGTACTTCAATATTAAAAATTGGGATAACAGCTGTCTTACCTATTAAATATTTATTTTTTTCATCATTAGGGTTTACAAATACTGCTACAATAGCTGGGATTAATTCTGGTCTAGTAGTAGCTATAGTAAATAAAGAATTATCTTCTTTTACCTTAAAATTAATATAATTAAAAGTAGTATCTATAGTACTGGTTTCTAATTCGGCTTGAGCAATACTAGTTAAACATTCATTACACCATAAGGCTGGACTTTCTTTATAATTTACTACTCCTTTTTTATATAAATCTAAGAATGATAACTGACTTATTTTAATTGTATCTTCACTTACAGTATGATATAGATGATTTTTAAAATCAGCACTTACTCCCAATCTTCTAAATAAATTTGTAAATTCTTCTTCATACTTTTCAGCAGTTTTAAGACATAACTTACCAAATTCACTTCGATCAACATCTTTAGCTTTTATATTAAGTTCTTTTTCGACTAATCGTTCAGTAGGAAGCCCATTATCATCAAACCCAAAGGGATAAAAAACATTATACCCTGATAATCTTTTATATCTAGCAATCATTTCTGCTTGTGAATAGGAAAATATATGACCAATATGAATCTTGCCACTTACTGTTGGTGGTGGTGTATCAATTGGATATACTTTTCTATTATCTAATTTAAAATCATATAAATTAATACTATCCCAATAGTCTAGTATTCTTTTTTCAGCTTCTTGAAATTTATATTTTCCTTCTAACATATTAATTTTCCTTTCCCAAATAAAAAAGTTATAAATAAAGGACGAAAACTTCCGCGGTACCACCTTAATTTATAACTTTTGTTATACACTTTGTTAGTTAACGCCTTAATTACGGATAAGTTCCAAAGCTACCTTCAATTATTTAAAATATTAGTTTTCATCAATCACTAACTTTCTTTTAAAATTAAATAATTTACTCTTCTTTTTCATCACTTATTGATAGATTGATTATACCTTATAAATATTTTTTTGGCAATAAATTTATTGTACATTTATTTTTAATATTGTATAATACTCTTAGAATAATAAATTGGGGTGAATTAAATGCTGAGAGAATTTGATTACGAAAATTTACCTATCGTTGAAATCGTCAACGAAATTGTTGTTGACGCTATCAAAAAAGGGGCCAGCGATATTCACTTCGATCCTTATGAAAACAAATTAAAAGTTCGAATTAGAATAGATGGCGAGTTAGAAGACTACGCTATTGTTCCTAATGAATTAAAAAAATCTATTACCCAGAGAATTAAAATAATTGCTAATATGAATATTACGGAAAGCAGATTGCCTCAAGACGGTGCTATTAAAAGCAATTTAGAGAATGTTGATTTAGATTTACGTGTTTCTTCTCTACCTTTAAAAGATGGCGAAAAAATAGTTATTAGAATTTTAGATTACTCAATGAGTACTCAAGGATTAGAAACTTTAGGATTTTCCGAGAAAAACTTAGAAAAAGTTCATAAAATGATAGCTGTTCCAAATGGTATAGTTCTAGTAACTGGTGCTACTGGTACTGGTAAAACTACCACTGTTTATTCTATCTTACAAAAATTAAATACTAAAAATAGAAACTTAGTTAGTGTTGAAGATCCTATCGAAATGAGTATTGAAGGAATTAACCAATTACAAGTAATGCCTGATATTGGGCTTACTTTTGGTAGTGCTTTAAGAAGTATTTTAAGACAAGACCCTGATATTATCATGATTGGTGAAATTCGTGATGATGAAACTGCTAAAATAGCTGTTAGAGCTAGTATTACCGGTCACTTAGTATTATCTACTCTCCACACTAATAACTCTTTAAATACCATTGAAAGACTTTTAGATATGGAAGTAGAAAGATATTTATTAGGTTCTGCTTTAACAGGTATTGTTAGTCAGAGATTAGCTCGTAGAGTATGTCCTAAATGTCGTCAAAAAAGAGCTACTACTCCTTATGAAAAAAGTATCTTTAAGAAAGTCTTAAAAGAAGATATAAATGAGATATATACCGTTAATAAAGATGGTTGTCCAGATTGTATGCATGGTTATAAAGGTCGTATTGCTATTCAAGAAGTTTTAATGATTAATCAACATGTTCGTGATGCTATCGTTAATAACGTTCGTAAAGAAGAATTAAGAGCTTTAGTTTATGGTAAAAGTGATGTAACTACTATATTAGAAGATGGCCTTCGTAAAGTAGTAGATGGAGTTACTACATTTGATGAAATATTAAGAGTAATAGACTTAGAATCAGATTTTGTAGATGAAGATACTATGTCTTTAAAAAGTGCTTTATTAGGTAAAGAAACACTTCCTGAAGAACCCCAAGAAAAAGTTGAAGAAATTCTAAATATTAAACCTGATAATCCGGTAAAAGAAAATACTTCTGTTGAAGTATTAGATATTTAAAATAGAAAGTTATTTAAAATATTAATAATATCTGTTTGAAATATGAAAGTTAGAAAAGCTGCTAAAATAATGAAGGGTCCAAAAGGCACTTCTTTTTCTTTAACTTTTTTAGTCATATATAATGCATACGGTAAAGCTAGAAAAGCACCTAAAGAAAAAGCTATAACACCTAATTTTAAACCAAGTAATAGACCTACAAAAATCATTAATTTAACATCTCCACCACCTAGAGATTCTCTTTTAAATACTTTATCACCAATTAATTTTATAATAAATACTATTAAAAATACTATTAACCCTTCCCCTATTTTATATAAAACATCAATAAAAGAATAATTAATAAAATAAATTATAAGTAACCCTACTGAACCAATTATTATTGGTGAATCTAAAATAATATAGTATTTAAAATCACTAATAAAAGTAATAACTAGTACTGATGATACTATTAAACTAATAGCAAATTCATAACTAAACCCATATAAATAGTATGATAAAGTAAATAAAAAAGCGGTAAGTAATTCCATTAAAGGGTTAAGTATAGATATTTTTTTATGACATTTAGAACATCTACCTCTTAAAAATATATAAGAAAAAACTGGTATTAATTCATACCATTTTAATTGTTTATGGCAATTATCACAGTGGGACCTTGGTTTAACAATAGATTTATTATTAGGTAATCTAGTTGCTACTACTAAATAAAATGAACCAAATAACAAACCAAAAATAAATATTAAAAAGTATTCCATAAAACCTCCTATAATTCAATTGAACTATATAAATCAAACATCGGTAATATAACAGCTAGAATAACTACCCCAACAATTGCTGCTAAGAAAACTATTAAAACTGGTTCAATTAGGGTTTTAATACCATTAACAGCATTACGATGCATATCTTGATAGTAATCACTAACGTTTTGGAGCATATTAGCAAGTTCACCAGTAGATTCACCAGTAACAATCATAAAATATGCCACCTCTGGAACAGCCCAATGATCTTTAAAAGCATCAGATATTTTATCACCTTTAGCAATGTTAGAGATAGTATTAAACATTATATCGCGATATATTTCATTTTTAGTTATTTTACTAAGAATATCAATACTTTCGGTAATAAAAACATTGTTTTTTAATAAAGAAGCAAAAGTTTTAGTAAAAATAGTCATTTCTTTATAAATAATTATTTTCCCTATTACAGGGAATCTCATTAAAAATGTTTGCATTAAAATTCTAATTCCTTTAATGTTTTTATATAACAATATTAATACAATAATAGTTAAAAATATAATAGCTAAAATAACTCCAATATAATTTTTTAAAAATAGCGATAAATTAACTAAAGCTAAAGTTACGCCACTAATAGTAATTCCAGCTTGTTCATAAACTTTTACAAACTGGGGAATAACATAAAGCATAATAAATACTACAACTCCAAAGGCAAAAACCAATATTATTAAAGGATAAGTCATAGCACTAACCATTTGTTTGCGGGTTTTTTCTACTTCACGATAATACTCAGCCATTTCCGCTAAAGTTTCTTCTAGTTCGCCTGTAGCTTCAGCAGCTTTTATCATATTGACTAATAAAGAAGGAAAAACATTACCTTGTTTTTCTAAAGCTGAACTAAAAGATTCACCCATGGTGAGTTCATAAACGACTGAATCAAACAATCTTTTTCGGCTACCTGTTTTACCCATTTGATTACCTAATATTTTTACGGCATTAGTTAAAGGAATTCCACTTTTTAAATAAGTAGATAATTGAGTTAACCAAAATATTAAATCTTTATTATTTAGTCTTGATAAAGCATTAGCCATTTGTCCATATATAAAATTAATAAATTTAGATGTTTCAATTTTATATACTTCAAAGCCTTCATTAATTAAAAAGGAGTTAACATCTAGTTTTGAATAGCCATTAAAGACTCCTCTAACCATTTTACCTTCTTTGTTTTTAGCAATATATCTAAAAGATTGTTGAACTTCACTTCTTTTGGCATCATCAGAATTTAAATCAATTAAAAGGATTTCTCTTTCAGCTTCTCTTTTAGCTAAAAAACTTTTTACAATAGGAATATCTTGATATTTTTTTAATAAATAACTTTTAAATTTGCCTTTATTGTTATCTTTTTTATTTTTGGTACCAAGACGAGCTTCTTTATTAGCTCTAGCCTCTCCTTTTACCCAATTAAATATTCCTGTAAATAATCTAATAAATATAAAATCTATAGAATAGTATATACCTAACCCAAAATATTTAAAGAAATTAATAATCAGCATTCCTAGTTTAGAAAGGCCAGTTATTTCTAGACGCAAAAAGTAATAGATGCCAATAGATAAATATTTTATAAATATCCAAAGATATTTCAATAAAAATTTACCACTTGCATATATTCCTGTAGCAGTATAAGAAAGTAAATCTATTAAATATTCACCAACAAACATGATGGTTTTAAATAATCCTACAGAAAACCATTTTATAACTTTTAAAAAGCCACTAATTATATATTTAAAAGGAAGGTAAAAAAAGTAAAAGAAATTTTTAGTTTGTTTCTTTTTCATAGCTTTATCTCCTCCCTTTTTTATTCTTTATTACTATAAAAGTATAGCATATTTTATTATTTATGAAAACTTAAATACTTTTTAATTCTTTTTTTAAATTATATTTCTTAGTTTCAATTGCAACTCTTTGAGTCAAGAAAAGTAATACTATTAAATTAAGATTAAAACTACCACCATAACTTAAAAATGGAAGTGGTACACCTGTTAAAGGAATTATAGCAAATACACCAAGTAAATTTACTAATATATGCATTAACATAAACAAAAATGTTCCATAAGCTATTATTGATCCTCTTAAAGTAACACTTTTCTTAGCAATCTTTAATATTCTATATAACATAAAAGCATACCCTAATAAAACTATGGTAGCAGCTATAATCCCCAGTTCTTCAACTACTATGGGAAATATAAAATCAGTATGAGCTTCTGGCAAATATAAA
This sequence comes from Bacilli bacterium, assembly GCA_035379765.1. Taxonomy (GTDB): domain Bacteria; phylum Bacillota_I; class Bacilli_A; order RF39; family UBA660; genus DAOSVX01. Next base: position 7,098 of record DAOSVX010000014.1, read on the forward strand.
TATTTTTGAGTAGAATTACCTAAGCCTTTCCCAATTAAACCGCCATTACTTACTGCAATAAAACCATTACATACTTGATACCCACTATCTTCTGTGTACCTTGAACATGGATCTTGAAATGTTAAACGGCTAAGTTGAGTACTACTAAATAGACTTGATCCAGTATACAAAAATATTGCTACTATAATTATTAAAGCGCCACCTAAAATACTAAGTATTTTTATTTTTTGTTTACTAATTACAGGGATACCAATAAGTAAGAAAAAAACTATCCCAGCAATTATTAAAGCGCCACCAAAGTCTGGTTGAGCAGCTACTAATAAACAGATTGAAATACCAATTGCTAAGGGTCTTAAAAAGCCATATTCATTATCTTCTTTATAATTAAGGCCAAAATGCATCGCAAAATAAATAATTAAAATAGTTTTAGCAAATTCACTTGGTTGAATAGAAATTATTCCTCCTAAACGATACCAACTTTGAGCACTATTTACAACATTACCATAAACAAAAAGACCAAATAAAGCTACTAAGATACCAATTACTAATAAAGGAACAAATTTTTTGTAATTTTTAGTAGGAAATCTAATGATAACAATAAAACTAAATAAGTAAGCGATAATTAAAAATATTAATTGTTTAATAAAAAAATAATAAGGACTAACATCATATCTTAAAACAGCAGCTACATTGGAAGCACTAAAAATCATAATTAAGCCAAATACTGAATAAACAAAAGTTAATATAAGTAATGGTTTGTCCATTTTTGTTATTAGTTTTTTCATATTTTCACCATAACTAAATAATATCATATTTTAATACTTTTTTTAATAGATATTATTTTAATTGTCATCATATTAACCTCCTACTCTTTATTTTTAGGTCATTTTATGATAAAATAGGACCCGTTGGTGGTGATAGTTTGAAACTTCCCAAAATAAAAATATTAGATGAAAGTAATAAAAAATTAAGACTTAAAAGTAACAAAGTCTCTTTTCCGCTTTCTGTAAATGATAAAAAAACTATCCAAGATATCCAAGATTATTTAAAAATGAGTCAAATTGATAAATATAGTGAAAAATATGATTTAAGAGCTGGTATGGGTCTTGCTTATATTCAACTTGGTATACCTAAACAAATATTTATTATTGTTAATGAACTAGAAGATGGTAAATTTGAAAATTATGTTATTATAAATCCCCAAATTATTAGTACTAGTGAAGAATTAATTTATGTTGGTGAAGGTGAAGGATGCTTAAGTATTAATAGAGATGTTGAAGGTATAGTACCTAGAAGTGCTAGAATAACCATTAAATATAATGATATAGATGGTCAAAGTAAAACTATTAGAGTTCGTGAGGATTTAGCAGTCGCTTTTCAACATGAAATAGATCATTTAAACGGTATTTTATTTATTGATAAAATAGATTCTAAAAACCCTTATAAAAACATTGATAATATGCGCGAAATATAAAAAGACAACCTTTATAGGTTGTCTAATTTTACACTTACTAATTTACTTACTCCACTTTCTTGCATCGTTATACCATATAATATATCAGCATATTCCATGGTTCTTTTTTTATGGGTAATAATTATAAATTGCGTTTTACCTTTTATAGAATTAATATATTTACCAAATATATCAACATTAGCATCATCTAAAGCATCCTCTACTTCATCTAATATACAAAATGGAGCCGGCTTAACATTTAAAATAGCAAATAAGAGACATAGAGCCGTTAAAGCTTTTTCTCCGCCACTTAGAAGAGCAATAGAATTTAACTTTTTACCAGGAGGACTAGCTATTATATCAACTCCAGTATTTAATATATCATTTTCATCAGTTAATTTTAAGTATCCTCTGCCACCTTTAAATAATAATTTAAATATTTTATCAAATTCTATATTTACTTGATTAAAAGTTGTTTTAAACTTATCAATCATTATTTCATCCATCTCAGTAATAATATTTTCTAAATTAGCAATTGAAGTTTGTAAATCAGCGCTTTGAGTTTTTAAAAAATTATATCTAGTACTTATTCTTTCATATTCACTAATTGAACCTAAATTAACATCTCCTAAAGCTTTTATTTCTCTTTTTAAACTATTTACCTTATCTCTAGCAATATCTACTTCTAAATCTAGTAAATATTCTAAAGAAGCTTTTTCATAGGTTATTTGATAATTTTCATTTAAAATAGCTAACATATTATTTAATTTAACATCTATTTTAGCAATATCTATTTCTAATTCTTTTAAATTGTTTTGATATTTATTATACTCACTATTATATTCTTTAAAAGCATCTTCTTCTTTAGCTATATCTTCGATTAAACTATGCTTTTCTTTCTTAAAATTTAATAGTTCTTTTTCGGTTAATTCTTTTTCTTTAATTGTTTCATAATATTTATTTAAAATGGTATCTATTTCTTTATCTAATGATTTATTTTGAATGTTTTTAATCCCTTGTAATTCATTTTTCTTATTGTTATATAACTTTTCTTCACTTGTTAAATAATTGTTTTTGGCATTAATCTTTTCTTCTAACATTGTTATTTCTTTACTAGTAGTTAAACTTTGTTCATCAATTATAGCTATTTCTTCATTAGTTGTTTTAATATCATGTTCTATCTGTTCTAATTTTATTATCTTATTATTTAACTCGTTAGTTAAAGTATTTAATTCGTTTTTTAAACTAGATATTCCTCTAGTATTTTTGTTTTTACCACCAGTAATAGACCCTCCAGTATTTAATATCTCGCCATCTAAAGAAACTATTTTATAACGATAATTAATTATTTTCCCAATTAAATTTAAAGCATCAATATCTTCTACTACTAAAACATTCCCTAATTGATTTTTAATAATATTATCATAAATAGAGTCGTTTTTAACTAGGGAATCTCCTGTTCCAATAAAACCCTTTACTTGTTTTACTCTATCTAATACTTCTTCATCAACATATCTAGGTTTAATAACATTTAAAGGAAAGAAAGTGGCTCTTCCTAAACTATTTTCTTTTAAATAATTAATAGCATTCTTAGCATAATTTTCATTATCTACCACAATAACATTTTGATTGTACCCAAGAGATGTTTCAATTGCTAAAGAATATTCTAAAGGAATATTAATTAGCTTGATTAAAACATTATGAATACCTTTTAAATGAGGATTGTTAATAATGTTTTTAGCTGCATAAGAAAGATTAGTATCTTGATCTAGACTAGCTTCTATAACATTTATTTTATTCTTATAATCAGTTATTCTTTTATTTTCATCAGTATAACTAGTTAGTAAAGAATTTCTTTTTTCTTTTAATGTTCGAAGTTCTATATCAGTATCATATTTATTTTTATTTAACTTTTCTAAATCTTTTTTAAGTATTTCTAAATCTTTTTTAATAATATCAATATTATTTTTTAAATTTAATTCTTCTTCTTTTAAAGAAGTAATATTATTTTCTAATTTAATATCTTCAACTTGGTATTTTTTTCTTTCTAAAGCAATTTGTTTTTCGCTTTCCAATTTAGATACTTCATTAGTTAAATTAAGTAATTTATCATTATATTTATTTATTTTTTCATCTAGTTTTAAATTGTCTAACTTTAATTTTTCAACTTTAGAAGTATCTTTTTTATTAGTAGTATCAATTATTAATACTTTATTTTCAATTGCTTCTTTTTCTTTAGCTAATTTTTCATAAGAAGTATTTAACTTCTTAATATCATTTACTATTAAACTTATTTCAATATTTTTTAATTCATCAGTATAAGTTAAATATTTGGTAGCTTTTTCACTTTGATCTTTTAAAGGTTCAACTGATAAAGATAATTCATTAATAATTAAATTAATACGGCTTAAATTATCAGTAGTTTTTTCTAACTTACGAACTGATTCTTCTTTATGTTTTTTGTATTTTAAAACTCCAGCAGCTTCTTCAAAGACTTTTCTTTTTTCTAAAGCATTAGCATTAATAATATCTTGGACTTCGCCTTGACTAATAATATTAAATGTTTCTTTACTGGCTCCGCTATCAATAAATAATTCGGTTATATCTTTTAATCTTACTTTGGAATTATTTAAATAATATTCATTATCACCATTATTATATAATACTCTTTTAACTTCTATTTCGTTAAAATCGCAATTTAAATAATGATCATCATTATTAAAAGTTAAAGAAACACTAGCTTTAGTATGTGGATCTCGGCTTTTACTACCAGAAAAAATTACATCACTCATTTTATTTGTAGCCCGCAAAGACTTAGCAGATTGTTCTCCTAATACCCATTTAACTGCATCTACTATGTTACTTTTACCACTACCATTAGGACCAACTATCCCAATTACACCTTGTGATAAATCTATTTCAGTTTTATCAGCAAATGATTTAAAACCCCAAGCATTAATACTCTTTAAATACATATTATCACTACTTTGCTCTTTTATTAATGGCATCTAAGGCTGCCATTTGTTCTGCCTCTTTTTTACTATTACCAAAGCCTATTCCATAAACTATTCCATCTACTCTTACTTCAATAGTATATTTACGATTATGAGCAGGGCCCTTTTCTTTAATAACAACGTATTCTAAACAGCCTTTAGTAGTTTGAACCATTTCTTGTAAGGCTGATTTAGCATCTTTTAAAAATACTGTTTTCTTTTTAATATAAGGAATAATTACTGCATATACTAATTTCTTTACTTTATCTATACCTTGGTCTAAATAAATAGCTGCCATAACACTTTCAAATACATCGGCTATTATAGCTTCGTTACTTTCTGTACTTTGTCCTTTACCAAGTTTAATATGACTAGGTAAATCAATATCTTGAGCATATTTTACCAAAGCTTGTTCACAAACATAACTGGCTCTTAATTTACTTAGCCCTCCCTCTTGTAAATTTAGATTTAAATATAAATATTCACTAATAATTATTTCTAATACTGCGTCTCCTAAAAACTCTAATCTTTCATAGTTTTCGCCACCATTTTCATTTACATATGAACTATGGGTTAAAGCAGTTTCTAATAACTTAGGATCATTAAATTTAATATTGTATTTTTCTAAAAAGTTCATATAATCACCAAAAACATTATAACAAATTTTCTTCCTATTGGGAAAATATATTTAATTTTAATTCTTATTATGTTAAAATTACCATAGGTGATTTAATGAAGAAACTACTTATAAAATTAATTAAATTATATCAAGCAACACCACTTAGAGTTCATAATTATTGTCGTCATATTCCTACTTGTTCAGAATATATGATTGGTTGTCTTGAAAACTTTGGTACTTTAAAAGGTTTATTTCTAGGTACTAAAAGAGTCCTTAAATGTCATCCATTTGGTACTTATGGATATGATCCAGTTCCTAAAAAGGAGGAAATATGAAAAAAATAATATCTTTATTAGCAATAATTATTATTGCATTTAGTTTAACTGGTTGTTTTAAAAGAGATGAGTTAGATGATGTTACTATTTACACAACAGTTTATCCAATTGAATACTTGGTAGAACAACTATATGGTAATAACTCGGAAGTGTTATCAATCTATCCTGGAGGAGTTAATCCTAGTGAATATACTTTAACCGAAAAACAAATTAAAGACTATAGCAAAGCTGCTTTATTTGTTTATAATGGCTTATCTGATGAAAAACAAATAGCAGCTGAGTTTATTAATCAAAACAAAGATTTAAAAATTATTGATGTTTCTCAAGGAATTACTATTAATTATGATGTAGAAGAATTATGGTTATCACCAGCTAATTATTTAATGCTAGCGCAAAACATTAAAAATCAATTAAAAGAATATATTGATAATAAATATATCAAAGAAGAAATAGATGAAAATTATGATAATTTTAAATTAACTATTTCCGAAATGGATGCGGAATTAAAAATAATTGCCGAAAATGCTACAAATAAGACTTTAATAGTAAGTGATGATACGTTAAAATTTCTAGAAAAATACGGTTTTGAAGTCATTTCTTTAGAAGGAGATATTAGTACTACTGATTTAAATAAAGTTAAAAATTTAATAAAAAATGAAGATGTTTCTTTTATATTTGTTAAAGAAAATGAAGATATAACGGATACTATTACTAATTTAACTAATACTTATGATAATATAAGTTTGGTTAGTATAAAAGCCATGACTAATTTAACTGAAGAAGAAACTAAAAACAACGAAAATTATATTACCTTAATGAAAGAAAATATTGAAGCTATCAAAAATGAAGCTTATGAATAAAATAAATAATTGACTAATAAATTGAAATCCCTTATAATCTAACATGTTAGTCATTTTGGAGTAGTACTCAAGCGGCTGAAGAGGCGCCCCTGCTAAGGGTGTAGATCGGGTAACCGGTGCGAGAGTTCAAATCTCTCCTACTCCGCCAATAAAAATAAATAAAAGTTTTATTACTTTTATTTTTTTATTGATTTTCTAGGTGTTTTAAGATATAATTTGTTGGTACTTGCGTGTCTCCTTAGCTCAGTTGGTAGAGCAACTGACTCTTAATCAGTGGGTCTAGGGTTCGAATCCCTAAGGGGACACCATATTTTTTTATAATATTTATTGCAAAATAAAATAATTTATTATAAAATGTAATAGGTTTTTCCCAATGTGGGCTTGTAGCTCAGCTGGTTAGAGCGCACGCCTGATAAGCGTGAGGTCGGAGGTTCAAGTCCCCCCAAGCCCACCATTTAATTTATATGGCCCGTTGGTGAAGCGGTCTAACACACATGCCTTTCACGCATGCATTCATGGGTTCAAATCCCGTACGGGTCACCAATAATAATTAAAGATTAGCTTGAGTTAGTCTTTTTTTATGCTATAATTATTACTGTTGATGCCCCATGGCCAAGCGGTAAGGCTCTGGACTCTGACTCCAGGATCGTAGGTTCGAATCCTTCTGGGGCAGCCAAAAGGAAGTGTTAGTATGGATTATAAAAAATTAGCTAATTTATTATATCCAGATGTAGATAAAACCATCGAAGATTATCAAAAACTATACCCACCAAGAAATATAGAAGATAGTATGGAAGTTTGTCGATTTGCTCCTTCTCCTACAGGGAGAATGCATATGGGGAGCTTATTTTCAGCTTTTGTATCAGAACGTTTTGCTCATCAATTTGATGGTATATTTATCATTAGGATTGAAGATACCGATAATAAAAGAGCTATTGAAGATGGGATAAATAAAATTATTACTGATTTAAATGCTTTTAATTATAGAATAGATGAAAGCCCTACTACTAATAGTAATTATGGTCCTTATATTCAAAGTGAAAGAAAAAACATTTATAGAGCTTTCGCTAAATATTTAGTATCTATTGGTAGAGCTTATCCTTGCTTTTGTTCTGAAGAAGAA
>DAOSVX010000015.1:0-14434 GCA_035379765.1 Bacilli bacterium
ATCCAGCCATTAGAATTTTTTTCTTGTTCATAAGAATGTTTTAAATAATAAGTATTATCAGTAGTTTGGACCACTGGATAATTAATATTGGTATCTTCTACTTCTAACCAAGCCACAGTATCAGCATTTATTCCTTTTAAATAATCAAAGTTAACTTTTACTTTTTCATAATATTCCTCAGGTTCTTTATTGATAAATTCTTCATCTGTTTCATTATAAGCGTTTTGTTCTTTAACATTCTGAACTATTTCCGAATTAGTAAGTAAACTATTAACTATTTTATCATTTTCTTCACTTTGATAAGCCCAAGAAAAAACTACTATACCAGAAGATAAACACAACAATAAAGAAGAAAGAAAAAGGATATTCATAATAGGCTTACGATAGTAAGTTATTTTATCCTTTAAAGGTTCATCTTCCTTCTTATCAAAAAAATATCCGACAATTGTTAAAGAAATAAATACTATTATGCATAATATTATTTGATAATCTTTCATTGTTATTCCCCATCTTTTAAAATCACTTGATTTTCTCAAGTGATTTTATTTTACATCATTTCTTTTCTTTTTTTATAACTTTGAATTCCTATATAGCCACCTATTAGAACTAAAGCTCCAAAGGCTACTATATATAATTCTAAGGATGTCTCTGGGTTTGATGTTGTACCTTCAGCAACTACTTCAATACTAATTGATAAAATATCACCATAAGTTGTTGTACCTGTAACTGTTGTTGTACCAACTGCTAAAGCACTTATTACTCCAGCATCACTAACTGTTGCTGTCGTTTCATTTGAAGAAGCCCAAGTAATAATATAATCACCAACTGATACAACAGTTATATCAGCCGCGTATTGTTCGCCTACTTCAATAGTTTGAGATGCTGTATTAAGAGTTATAGATGTAATATTTGAACCTAACATATTCTCAACTGTATAATATGGTTCATGAACTACTGTAGCAGTATCAGAAATAGTAATTAAAGAATCAAAATCAGGTGATGAACTATTCCAATAGTTTCCTTTAGCATCTACAGCAGCAGTTCCGCTAGCTGTTAAACTACCAAGTTTGTTATTTAATAAAGTAACTGTCCCAGCTGTTGCTGTAACTGTAGTACCAGAAATATTTAAAGCCGTTACAATAGTTGTTCCACTACTTGATAAAGTAACAGCTGATGTTATAACTGGTAATGTAGCTAACCCACTAGCACTAGTAATTGTTAAGTTTTTAGTACCTGTGGAACTAAAACCAGCATAACTGCCCGCTACATTTATGGTGATTGTATCACCAGTAGTTGCAGCATCTATAGCAGCTTGAACCGTTGTATAATCACAACCTGAAGCACAAACTGTCTTGGTAGCTGCTAAGGCTTTAGGAGTGAATAACAACATTCCTCCTAATATAACAACTGCCGAAATTATAATATTTTTTAATTTTAATGTTTTTTTCATTTAAAAAACCTCTCTCTATGCTATAAATTTACAATAATTTAATAAATATGTCAATATATTACCTTCTATTTTACATTAGATTTTATTTAAGTAATTCTTCTATTTTTAGTTTTAAAGATTCATAATCAAAATTCAACTTTTTTAAGACTTCATCTTTCTTTCCACTATACCCAAATTGATTTATATTTAATAAATACTTTGGATCATCTATAAACTGATACCAAGAATAACTACTACCAGCTTCAATAGCTATTTGACGAATGTTTTTAGGTAATAATAAGTTCTTATAATCAGAATTGATATTTTTAAATGTTTCCATACAAGGTATACTAACTACTCTTAAATCTAATCCTTGGTTTTTTAACTCTTTGGCTATTAAAGAAGCTATTCTTAATTCACTTCCTGTAGCAATTAAAATACCATCTAATCTAGTTTCTTCTTTGGTAACCATATAAGCTCCATACTTAGTATATTCTCTATTAGTACCGTTTACTAGTTCTAATTCATTTTTACTTACTATTAAAGCACATGGTTTTTTACTCTTTAATATTTGTTCCCAGCAACCGACTAACTCAATTATATCACCAGGACGATATACTCTGAAATTAGGAATACTTCTTAACATAGTTAACTCTTCAATTGGTTCATGAGTTGGCCCATCTTCACCAATACTAACAGAATCATGAGTAAATATGTAAGTAACTGGCAAATTCATTAAAGCACTCATTCTAATAGCCGGTTTTAAATAATCAGAAAAAACTAAAAAAGTGGAACCAAATGGTCTTAATCCAGCTAGAGCTAACCCATTTAAGATGGCTCCCATAGCATGTTCTCTTACGCCAAAGAAAATGTTTTTGCTTAGAGGATTTTCATTAGAATTAACTTCTATTTTATCGTTGTCACTAACAATTACTGTTTTAGTAGATGCTGATAAATCAGCAGCACCACCTATTATAAAAGGCGTTTTTTTAATAAAAGCATTCATAACTCGGTAGTTGGAATTACGTAGTTCTTCTTTATGATCAGAATTTATTTTTAACCCTAATGCTTCAAAATCAATATTAATATCACCTTTTATAAGATAATTTAATAATCTTTCAACTTGTTCATTATTATTTTTTAAACTAACTGCTTCTTGATAATAATTAGCCCAATAAGTATATTCATTATTCATTCTTTTATTTATTTTCTCTTTAAAATAACTTATAGCTTTAGGATCTACTGTAAAAGGAATATCTTTTAATTTTAATTTTTGTTTTAATAAAGTAATATCACTTTTTTCTAATGGTTTGCCATGAACTATATTTTTACCAGCATTAATAGATCCATTACCTATAATAGTTTTTATTTCAATTAAAGAAGGTTTATTAGAAAATAATTTAGCTTTTTCTATAGCTCTGGTAATACTAGACACATTAGTACCATCTTTAACAACATCTGTATGCCATCCCATAGCTTTAAAACGATCAATAACATTTTCGGTAAAAGTTAAATTAGTAGAACCATCTAAACTAACATTATTGGAATCATATAAAACAATTAATTTACCTAGCTTTTGAGTACCAGCCAAAGAAGCTGCTTCATAACTAATTCCTTCCATTAAATCGCCATCACTACATAAAACATAAGTATAATAATTGATTAATTCTGCTTTTTTTAAATAATTAGCACTTAATTTTCTTAAGTACCTTTCTCCTAAAGCAATTCCTACAGCAGAAGCTAAACCTTGTCCTAAAGGTCCAGTTGTCATATCTACTCCCGGAGTTATATTTAGTTCGGGATGCCCTGGAGTTTTAGAATCTATTCTTCTAAATCTTTTTAAATCATCTAAACTTAAATCATATCCAGCCATATATAAAGTAGCATATAAAAGAGCTGATCCATGCCCAGCTGACATAATAAAACGATCTCTATTAAACCACTTATCATCAGTTGTAGATATTCTTAAATGGTTAGCATACAAAGCATATAAAATAGGAGCAGCGCTTAACACAATACCAGGATGTCCGCTCTTAGCTTCATCTATCATATCAATAGCTAATCCTTTGATATTGTTAACAACTAATTCGTCACTACCAAACATATGCATCTCTCCTATTTATTCTTTTAATATTATATCAAAATTATTTATCTTTGAGTAGTTTAATTGCTAAATTATATAATTTTTTGGCCGCTTCTTTGTTTTCGTAATTTAAAATATTGTTTTTCATAGTATCTAAAATATAATCATTTTCTGTTAAATATCTTAAGTATTTGGTAAAAGTAAAAATATTATTAGCTTTTAAAGCAAACCCTCTTCTTACTAAATATTTATAATTATCTTTTTCTTGGCCACCGCTTCTATTAATTAAAAGCATTGGTTTACCAAAATAAATACATTCATTAGCAATTATTCCCCCTGGTTTAGTAATTATAAAGTCACTAATAGTCATATATTCGGGAACATCAGTTATATAACCTAAAACTTTAATATTGTTAGCATTATATCTTCTAACTAACTTCTCGGCTTTTTCCTTTAAACCTTTAGCATTACCTGTTACATAAAAAACATAGGCATTTATATTACTTCTAACAAGTTTTCTAAAAAATTGATAACTATTAGAAGTTTGATAAGAACTCCCACCAAAGAAAGTGATTATAGGACGATCATTAACTATTTTATGCTTTTTTAGTATTTTTTCATAATCTAATTCGTTTTCCATTCTATTAAATATTGGTAACCCAAAGTTCTTTATTTTCTTTTTATCTATCTCTGGCCATTTATTTATTAAATGTCTTCGCGCTTCTCGGCAAGGAACAATAATAGCATCTTCACTTTTATAATTACGGAGCCAGAATTCATGAGCTTTATAATCAGTTATAATTGTAATTAAGCGGGAATTAATAATTCCTTCTTTATTATATTTAGCAATTAAACTACTGCCATAAAAATGAGTAGAAATAGTAATATCAGGATTAAAATCAGTAATAAGTTTTTTTAATCTTTTACTATTAAAAAGTGCTAAATTAACTTCATCAGAACCATAAAAAGCTAATTTATTATGAGTTAGTTTAGAATGGATTTCACAAAGTAAAGGGAATTTTACCACTACTACATCACTAACTTTTTTAGATATATCTCCAACTATAGGAATAGAATACTTTAATAAATCAATTGAAAGAATCTCAAAATCAGAATCTTGTTTTTTAAAATAATCCTCAATATATTTAGCAACTGCTAAATGACCAGAGCCATATGTTGCATAAGTAATTAAAATTCTTTTTTTCATATATACCTCTTAAGTATTATACAATAAAAAAGGAAATAATTACATACTAGTCATTATTTCCTTTTAGTTGATATTCTGGAATTGTATAACTGGTTCTTGTTTCACTATGAAGATTATTTAATCGATATGTACAACCTAACGACAAAGTTATTATAAGCATATAGAATGCTATAACTCCTTTATTTTTTAGAATGAAACTTTTCATATTATCCCGCCTTTCATATTTAGTATATACAATACATTTGTTCGTGTCAATGAAAATAAAAACATTTGTTTGACTTTTGACACTTTTTTATGTTAATATGTAGGCGGAGGAAATAAAATGGAAAAAATAACTAAGAAACAAGAAAAGGTTTTGACGTTTATCAAAAAGTTTATTGTTAAAAATGGTTATCCACCTTCTGTAAGAGAAATTGGTGCTGGATTAGGATTAAGTTCCCCTGCCACTGTTCATACTCATTTAACAAAATTAGAAAAAGCTGGTTGTATTAAAAAAACCAATTCTAAGTTTAGAACTATTGAAGTGTTAGTTGAAAATGAGTATCAAACTAATGATGCTGATTTAGTTAAAGTACCTTTATTAGGTAAAGTAACTGCTGGTAATCCTATTGAAGCTATTGAAAGACCCTTTGAGTTTTTCTCTTTGCCAGCTAATTTAATTCCTAATAAAGAAACAGTCTTTACTTTAGAAGTAAGTGGCGAAAGCATGATAAATAAAGGTATATATGATGGCGATGTAGTTATTGTTCAAAAACAAAAAGTAGCTCGTAACAAAGACATAGTTGTAGCAATGAATGATAATAATGAAGTTACTTTAAAAACTTTCTATAAAGAAAAAGATTATATTCGCTTACAACCCGAGAATGATACTATGCAACCAATCATTTTACCTAATGTCCAAATACTTGGAAAAGCCATTGGTTTATATCGAAAATTATAAAGTACTTAAAAAAGTGCTTTTTTTATTATATAATTATATCGGAGGATATAAAAATGAAAATAAAATTAAAAACTGATTCAAGGAAAGTAGAACCAGGTGATACTTTTATAGCTATTCCTAACGTTGAAAGAGATGGACATGATTATATTCCTGATGCTATTAAAAATGGAGCTACTAAAATAATTGCCGAAAGAGGAAATTATTCTGTTAAAACCGAAATTGTACCCAGTACTAGAGATTACTTAAATAATTATCTTTATAAAAACTATTATCCTAAATTTAAAAACATGAAATTAATTGGAGTAACTGGTACTAATGGTAAAACCACTACTTGTTATTTAGTGTTTCAAATGTTAAAACTCTTAAATAAAAATTGTGCTTATATCGGTACCATCGGTTTCTTTCATGGCAAAGAAAAGAAAGTATTAGTTAATACAACTCCCGATATCGATCTACTCTATTCCATGTTTTTAGAAGCCAAAGAAAACAAGTGTAAATATATGATTATGGAAGTAAGCAGTCATGCCCTAGATTTAAATAGAGTTTATGGTTTAGAATTTGATGAAGTAGCTTTTACTAACCTAACCCAAGATCATTTAGATTATCATAAAACTATTGAAAACTATTTAAAAGCCAAAAAAATATTATTTACTAAAACCAGAGGTAAAAAAATTGCTGTTATTAATGCTGATGATCCTCACTATAAAGACTTCTTATTAAAAGAAAATAATAATATTACTTTAGGACTTAAAGATAATCAATTAAAAATATTAGATATGCATTTAACTAATTTAGATACTAAATTTAGTTTTAGTTATAAAAATAAAATATATAATACTAAAATTAATTTGGTTGGTAGATATAATGTATATAATTATCTAACTGCTCTTTTATTAGTTCATAACTTAGGAATTCCTATTAAGAAAATACTAAAGTTAAATGATGTATTAACTCCACCTCCAGGTAGAATGGATATGGTAAAACACAATACTAACAGTATATTTATTGATTATGCCCATACTCCTGATGCTGTTTTAAATGTAATTAAAAATGCTTTAGAATATAAAAAAGGCCGAATAATTACTATTTTAGGTTGTGGAGGCGATAGAGATAGAACTAAAAGACCCATTATGGGTAATATTGCTACTAAAGAATCTGATTATGTAATATTTACTGATGACAACCCTCGTACTGAAGATGAACAAAAAATTATGGATGACATATTAAAAGGTGTTAAAAAAGATAACTATGAGGTTATCCTTAATAGAAAAAAAGCTATTATAAAAGGTATTAAAATGTTAAAAGAAAATGATATATTACTTATTTTAGGCAAAGGTCATGAAGATTATCAAATAATTGGCCATGATAAAATTCACTTTTCAGATAAAGAAATAGTCTTAGAAAATATCTAAGACTTTTTTATTTGAAGAAAACCATATAAATCATAAAGATAAAATATAACAAAAGAACAACTATACCGTTAATTTTCTCTGACTTAGTAGATTTATCACTAACCCCTAAAGCCATAGTACATAAAAGTCCAGCTACTAAACCACCAATATGAGCAGCATTATCTACTCCTGGCAACATAAATCCCAAAAAGATATTTAATAATATTAAAGGAACTATTTGTTTCATTAAAACATTACCTAAATAAACACGATAATGATACCCAAAATAAAGCAAACTGCCTAATAAACCAAATATTGCTCCACTAGCTCCAGCACTTATACTATTAGAAAATATTATTGATAATAAAGATCCAGCTATAGCACTAACTAAATATATTATTAAAAACTTTATTTTCCCTAAAAAACTTTCTAATTGACCACCTATTATATATAAAGCATACATATTAAAAGTAATATGTAAAAGTCCTATGTGTAAAAATGCTCCGGTTAATAAACGATATATTTCACCACTTTTTACTAAAGGGCCATAATTAGCTCCAAAAGCTAGTAAAGTGCTTTCATCTGTACTTCCTTTACCAAATATATACATAGCTATAAAAATTAGTATATTAATAACAATTAAAGCTTTGGTAACAACTATTTTTTTAGGGCTAAATATTTTTTCAAAAGTTTTGTTATCTTTGGCAGTCTTTTTATTTATATCTTTAGTTACGTTCATAACTAAGTCCAAACTGTCTTTAGGATCAATTACATCTTTGGTAATATTAGGAAATAAATCCTTTAATTTTTTATTTTTAGTAATATCCTTACGAGCATTTAACTTTAAAGAATCAATATATTTTTCATCAGTTAATTTGACTCCGTCATTGACATTTAAAAATATATTTAAAGTAGGTACTCTAAAAGATAAAGTTTTCTTTTTTATTTGTTTAATAATACTTTTGGTTTTAAATAAATCAAAATTAAATTGTTCTTTGTTATGAATATAGTTTGAGTTAATCCTAATTATTCTGTAAGGGGCATCTTGATTTTCTAGCCATATTTCATCTTTAGCACCAGTTACAACTATTGGTGTATAGTTTTCTTTAGTAACAAAATAATGAACTAATCTCATAACTGTTTCATCTTTTTTATTTATTACAACTGTACTCATATTATCTCCTTCGTGTTTTTTAATTATACATTTTTTTTATTAAATAGTAAACTATTTAATACCATCTAAAAATTTTTGGAACTCTTTTGGTAAGGGAGCCTCAAATGTCATAATTTCATTAGTTATAGGATGTCTAAATTCTATTTTGACTGAGTGCAAAAATTGCCCAAACCCATTACTTTTTTTATTATTATAAGTTGGATCATTATGAACCGGATAACCAATATATTGCATATGGACTCTTATTTGATGAGTTCTACCAGTATCCAATATTAATGATACTAAAGTGTAGTTTTGATATTTTTTTAAAACAGTTAAATGAGTTATAGCCTTTTTGCCACCACTTTTAATAGTCATTCTTTTTCTATCTTTAGGATCTCTACCTATTGGAGCATCTATAGTAGCATTTAAATTAGGAAATACTCCATCCAACAAAGCTATATATTCCCTTTTAATTCTTTTATGTTTAAAATCATCAGCTAGTATTTCATGGACTTTATTATTTTTAGCAACCAGCATCAACCCTGAAGTGTCTTTATCAATTCTATGAACTATTCCAGGCCGCAAATCTTCTTTACTACTTAGATGTTTACCACGATATATTAAAGCATTAACTAAAGTATTATTTTTATTTCCACTTCCCGGATGAACTACCAATCCACTCTGTTTGTTAATGACCATTAAATCGTTATCTTCATAAATAATATCTACAGGTATATTTGCTCCTTTTAAATCACTTTCTTCTTTAAAAGGCTTTATAGTTATTTCATCATTTTCTTTAACTAAATAACTACCTCTTTCATTTTTATTATTAATTAAAACATTCCCATTATGAATCATTTTTGTTACTAATGCTCTGCTATACTCAGTATGATTAGCTAAATATTTATCTAGCCGTTCTTTTTCTTCGATATTTGGCACTTTTAATTCCAATTTTCTTATCCTCCCCATTTATAATTGCTATTATTAATAAAATAGCTCCAATTACTATACATATATCACTAATATTAAATATAGGAAAAATATAATCAAAAATATGAAATTCTAAAAAATCTTTAACATATCCCAGAAATAATCTATCTATTAAATTACCTAATATTCCTCCATATAACAAACCAAAAGCCAAAATATTGCGATTATTGTTTTTAAACATTTGCATATATTGAATTAATATTATTAATACAATAACAGTTAAAACCACTAATAAATTAGTTTTATCAGGCAACATTCCCCAAGCTGCTCCAGTATTACTTATATTAGTTAAATAAAATAATTTATCGATTACTTTTATACTTTCTCCTGTGGCAATATATTTATCTATTAATCCTTTTGATAATTGGTCTAATAAAATAACTATAAAGGTTATTAGAATTGTTTTTTTATACATTGTTTTCATATCATCACCATTTTAATTATAACATATAAAAAAGATAAAAACTTTTATCTTTTTCCTTTATTTCATTACTTTTTTTCTAATAAATCAAACCATTGTTGTTTTACGATATCTTTGCCATATTTTTGAGCTGTTTCTAATGCTCCGGCACTTGTTTTAGAAAGTTTTTCTTTATTCTCTAATAAACCAAGTGCTACCCTAGCCATTTCATCAATACTACGATTATTTATTAAATAACCATTGTAGCCTTCTTCTATTAATTCGATAGCTCCCTCAGCAGAAGAAAAAGCAATACAAGGTAATCCGTAGCTCATAGCTTCTATTAATGTTAATCCAAACGATTCGGTATAAGATGTCATTAAATAAATAGTACTATTTTGATACATTTTAGCAACGTATTTTTCATCTTTAAAGCCATGTAAAGTTATTGCTTTTTCTAACTTATGAACTTTAATTAATTTATTTACTTTTTCAAATTCATTACCATCACCTATTATATCTAGATGAACAGAATTATTAAAATCATGCATAACTTTAAATACTTTGACTAAGTCAATAAAACCTTTTTCTTTATATATTCTTCCTACTGATATAAAATTATTTTTATTTAATTTGCTTTTTAAAGGAGGAATACCATCTATAAAATTGGGTATGTAAATTGCTTTTAAAGCCATTCTTCTAACTTTATATTCTCTTGTATACCATTTAGTTAAGTAATTAGAAACAAATACTACTTTATCCAAATCTTTAGTAGACGCTACTAATTTATTTATATTATCTACCTTTAAATGATGATGATTATGTTCCCAGCCTATTTTATAGCTCTTTTTACTACCATATTTACCTAACAAAGTATTAAAAGCAACTGCTGTAGAAATTATAATATTACTTTTACATTCCTTAATAGCTTCGGTTACCATTTTATTTTCTAATTTTAATAATTTATTTTTGTTTATAATTTTTTTTAAACAATTTGAATTACTATCTTTTTTAATATCTTCAATTAAATATTTAATACTTACTTTATCATCAATATTAAAAACTGGCTTTTCAGTTAATTTATATACAGAAATAATTTCTACATTATATCTTTCACATAAAACATTCGCTAAGGAACAAACTGATTTAGAAATGCCTCCATAATTTAAGTTTGCTGTAAATATTGTTACCTTTTTCATTTAATCACCAATTTAATTATAAAATAATATAACTTTTTAGTAAAGACCTTACTATATTATTAGACAATTAAAAAAGACTATTATCTAGTCCTTTTAGGTTTTTTTATTTTGAATAGTTTTTTTGGTTTCTTTGGCATACCAGAAGAATACTCGCTTGCTCCAATCGTATCACGAGCGCACTCATAATAAGGATCTTCACTTGCTTCGTGTTCACGAATATTTTCAATTAATTTAGATAAAGCTATGTAACTTAAAGCGTGTAAATTATAAATACTCAAAGGTTCAGCTTTTAAAACTTTTGCCAAATTATTTTTCATAGCAGGTTTTAAGCCTAGAAGAACAACTGGTTTAGTTTGGTATTCATGAATTAATTCTTCATTATTTAAAAAATCTTCATATTTTTTTATCTCATCTAATGTATGTTGATGTTTTTTGTTTTTGTTATACATAAAAGTTGTAACTGCAGCAGATATAATAGCTGCTATGCTTAAATAAGCAACCGCGTTACTTGAAATAAGCAAATTAGAAAAAGCACTTTCTAATGATGCTATACCAGTACTTAATAAAAATGCTATAAACATACCTAAAGTCCAAGCCCTACTAATAACAAACCCACCCTTACTAATTTTTGCTTTGTCTTCAAATATTTTTTTGTTTTTTATAGCATCAAGAACTTGCTTTTTTTCAATAGCATGAAGGCGTCTAATATTTTGGCTTTCCTCTGCTTTATTATAATTAGGATAAAAGTCAACTGTTCCATCTGCTAGAGAAACTTTAATTTGACTAATTTGACCAGTTGTTTTTCCTTTTATTACCTCAAAACCAGTTATATAACTATATTTTGCTTCGCGAGTCAAAACAAAATCGGCTGGCATTTTATCTTTTATTATTTCACTCATTTTTAAAACCCCCTTTTAGTGATAATCACTAAAGTGCTGCTTATTTTAACAAAAAAGGATGATTTTGTCAATTATTTAGTTCTCCTATCTCTGATATTACGTAAGAATAAATATAACTTTGGAAATTTATTTATTAAAGTGTTTTTTAATAAATTTCTAATATTTTCTTTTAAATCAGCTAAAAAAACTAAAAATTTTCTTGGTGTTAGTGGTCCGGTAAAAGTAAAGTCATAAACATGTTCCATAAAATGTCTAAATTTAGTATCTTTCTTGTAACACCATTTATATCTTTTAACATAGTTCATAAAGTATCTAACTACAAATAATACTTCATGATCAGGAAATTGCGGTTGTTTAATAAATACTCTAGTTTTAGGAGTTATTTCTCTTAAGAAGCCAGCTTTTTCGGCTGTATCTCTTAAAACTGTCATAGGATATGGATAAAAAATATTAGGTACTATTTGATTAGATTTTAATTTAGCATTTAGTTTAACTGTTTCTAAAGCTTTATGTAAATCTTCGTAAGGTAACCCCAAAATATTATAAGTAACAACTCTTATTTTATATTTTGTAAACCATTTAGAACAATTAATCATCTGTTCATCGGTAGTAAATCTTCGTAAATATTTTTGCCTTATTTCTTTATTACCACTTTCTAAACCAATATCAATTACATAACATCCTGCTTCTTTCATTCTTCTAACTGTATCTTCAGTTACTATATCGAATCTTAAATTACAAGTAAATGGTAGTTTGATTTCTTTGGTATATAAATCAATAAACTCATCAAACCATTTAGGAAACATATTAAATATTGCATCTCTAAAATTTATATATTCTATATTGGGATACTTTTTTAAAACGTTTTTTATTAATTCAATAGCTTTTTTAGGGTTTCTAAAACGAGCATATTTTTCTTTATTAGGATAAACATTACGGAATTGGGAATTACCACAATAAGTACAAGAATAAATACATCCTCTACTTAACATTATTAAAGCCGTATTTATTTTAGTAGATTCTAAGTTTTGATAATCAAATAAATCAATATCCGGAAATGGCAAAATATCTAAATCTTCAATCAAAGGAGCTACTTTGTTTTTAATAATTTTATTATTCTTACGAAAGTAAAAACTTTTTATTTTGGTATAGTCTTTATTATTGGTTAATTTGTTCATTAATTCTAAAGTAGGATATTCTCCCTCACCTAAACAAACAGCATCAAAATTTTTATCTTGCATAAACTCATCAGGAACTAAAATAGCATGATAGCCGCCAGCCACTGTAAATAATTTAGGATTATATTCTTTTGTCCATTTAGCTAATTTCTTAGCATAATCAAAAGCAGTTGTTCGAACACTTAAACCAACAATTGTAATATTTTTAAATTTTTTTAAGCTCTTTAAATAAGTTTCTTTATCTACAGCTTCGGTTAAATGAATTAAATTAACATTGTATCCTGCTTTTTTTAGGACAGCTGAAATCGATGCCAATCCTTCACTATAATTGCCACCATTTTTTTGTTTACTTATTTCTGATAAAAAATCGGGATAGACTAATACTAAATTACCTTTTTTGGTTTTCATTACCCTACATCCTTATATTATTATATTAACAAATAAATTCTAAAAAGCAAATATAAACAAAAACACAGTAACCTGTGTTTAAATATCATCTCTATTTCTAAAGAAAGGGGGAATATCAAGTTCACTTTCATATTCATTCTCATCTTTTGATTTTTTAGTTGCTTTTTTAGGAAGTTCTTCTTCATATTCAGGTAATTTATTGTCTTCATATCCAGTAGCAATAACTGTAACTACTATTTCATCATTTAAATTTTCATTAATTACTGCTCCAAAAATAGTATTAATATCAGTATTAGCTGCTTCTCTAACTACTTCAGCTGCTTCTTCAGCTTCAAACAATGTTAATGATTTACCACCAGTAACATTAATAATAGCATCTGTTGCTCCTTCGATACTGGTTTCTAATAAAGGACTAGATACAGCCGCTTTAGCAGCTTCGGCTGCTCTATTTTCACCAACAGCGGCGCCAATTCCTATTAAAGCATTACCACGTTTTTCCATAACCGCTTTTACATCAGCAAAGTCCAAGTTAATAAGACCAGGAAAAGCAATTAAATCACTTATAGACATAACTCCACGAAGTAAAACATTATCTGCTTCTAAAAATGCTTCTGGTAAAGTAGTTGATTTATCAATTATCTCCATTAAACGATCGTTAGGAATTACGATTAAAGTATCAACATGTTGTTTTAATTCCTCTAAACCTACTAAGGCTTGCTCAGTTCTTCTTTTACCTTCAAATCTAAAAGGTTTAGTAACTATTCCAACTGTTAAAGCCCCTAAACTTTGAGCAACTTCAGCTACTATTGGGCTAGCACCAGTTCCAGTTCCTCCGCCTAAACCACAAGTAACAAACACCATATCAGCACCACGTAAAGCGTCTTCTATTTCTGTACGTGATTCCATAGCAGCTTCTCTACCTACTTCAGGATTGGCTCCAGCACCTAAACCATCAGTTATTGTTGCCCCTATTTGTAATTTAACTTCGGCTTTATTAGCATTTAGTACTTGTAAATCCGTATTAGCAACAATAAATTCGACTCCTTTGACACCTGATTCAATCATGCGATTAACAGCATTACATCCGCCACCACCGACACCAATAACTTTAATTTTGGCTATTTGATCCATTTCTAATCCAAACACACTGCACA